>MWAC01000190.1 GCA_002068815.1 Firmicutes bacterium ADurb.Bin467
TTGTGCGCAGAATGGACATACTGGGCACGGACGTCATCGCGCACTCGTTCGGCGGCCGCGTCGCGCTCTTGCTCGCGGCGGCGCACCCGGACGCGGTCGGGAAATTGGTCCTGACCGGCTGCGCGGGCATTCGAGCGCAGGCGTCGGGGCGGAAGACGCTGAAATCCCGGGTCTACCGGTTTTTGCGCGCGGCCGCGGACAACGGCCTGACTCGGAGGCTCTTCAAAAGCCGCGTCGACCGGTGGCGCGAGGCGCTCGTTAAGAGGTTCGGCTCCGCGGACTACCGCGCGCTGAAACCCTCGATGCGGGCGACGTTCAACCGCGTGATCGCGCAGGACCTCCGGCCGCTTTTGCCGGGGATACAGGCGCCGACGCTGTTGATCTGGGGGACGGAGGACCGGGAGACGCCCATCTGGATGGGCGAGGTCATGGAGAAGGAGATTCCCGACGCGGCGCTGATCCGCCTCGCGGGCGGGCACTTCGCGTATCTCGAGCGGTATCCCGAGTTCCTTGCGATCGCCCAAAAATTCCTGATCGGATAAGGGGTGGGTTATGCCTTTTTCACTGATGCGAATCGCGCTGGTGGCCGCGTGCTGCGCGGTCGCCTGCCGGCATTTCGTACATATGCTGCAGTTGGAGAGCTACCAGCTTCCCGGATACCGGCGGTGGCTGAGCCGCAACCGGGACAAACTGCTGAAGCGGTCGGTCGTCGTGGGGCTCGGCGGCGCGATCCTGAGCTGGTATCTGCCGATCTTCCTCGCGCTGTTCATCGCGGAGGAATCGCGCAGAGCATCGGTCGCCGGTTGGATGATGCTCGTCGCGTTCGTCGCGGCGTCCGCGATTCTCGCGGTGATCGACCTCCGCGCGCCGGCGAAGAAGCCTCTGGTGTTCACCCGGCGCGTCTGCCGGCTGTACGTCGCGATCGCGCTTTTGTGCCTCGCGGGCTGCGGGATACTCTCGTTTTTCAACCTGCCGCCGTACCTTCTGTACGCCGGAAACGCGTACGTCGTGCTTGCGGCGGCGGCGGCCGTGCAGCCGTTTGAGGGCCGCATCAACTCGAGCTTTTACGAGCGCGCGAAGAGAAAGCTCGAGGCGCGGCCGGAGCTGATCAAGATCGGCATCACCGGCAGCTACGGAAAGACCTCGACGAAGTTCGTGCTCCGGGACATACTTTCGCAGAAATACCGCGTGCTCGCGACGCCCGCGAGCTTCAACACGCCGATGGGCCTCTCGCGGGTGATCAACGAGCAGCTCAAGCCCGAGCACGAGCTGTTCATCGCCGAGATGGGCGCGCGGCACGTCGGCGACATCCGCGAATTGTGCGAGCTCGTGCGCCCGAAGTACGGGCTTTTGACGAGCGTCGGCCCGCAGCACCTGGAGACGTTCGGCTCGATCGAGAACATCGCGAGCACGAAATACGAGCTGATCGAGTCGCTGCCCGCGGACGGCATCGCGTTCTTCTCGTCCGACGGAAGCTACGTCGATCGGCTGTACGCGAAGTGCGCGATCGAGAAGCACCGCGTCGGCTTCAACCCCGACCGCCAGCCCTACATGCTGGCGAAGGACATCGAGGTCGGGCCGCAGGGGAGCCGGTTCACGCTCCAGTGCGAGGACGGCACCGCCATGCGATGCCGCACGAAGCTCTTGGGCAAGCACAACATACAGAACATCGCGCTGTGCGCGGCGGTCGCGAAAAAGCTCGGGCTCATGATGGAGGAGATCGCGCGCGGCGTGCGGATTCTCGAGCCGGTCGAGCACAGGCTGCAGCTGATCCCCGGCGTGATGACCGTGATCGACGACGCGTTCAACTCGAACCCCGCCGGCGCGCAGGAGGCGCTGAACGTGCTGTCCGGCTTTTCGGGCCGCCGGCTCATCGTGACGCCGGGCATGATCGAGCAGGGCGAGAAGGAGGACGAGCTCAACTACGCGTTCGGCACGCAGATGGTCTCGGCCGTGGACGTCGCGATACTCGTCGGCCCGAACCACACGAAGCCGATCTTTCAGGGGCTCGTCGACTCCGGCTTCTCCCGCGAGGAGATACACGTCGTCGCCGATCTGGACGAGGCGAGCGCGCTCCTGCGCGCGATCGGCCGGCCCGGGGACACCGTGCTCTTCGAGAACGACCTGCCCGACAACTACAATGAATGACGGAGGTTTGAAGCCATGAAGCTCAACATCGGCGTTGTCTTTGGAAGCCGCACCTGCGAGCACGACGTGTCGATCATCTCGGGGCTGCAGGCGGCGGGCGCGCTCGACCGCGAAAGTTACGATGTAACCCTTGTCTACATCTACCGCGACGGCCGCTGGTTTGTCGGCGACGCGCTGAAGGATATATCGTTCTACACGGCGTTTGACGAGTCGAAGCTCACGCAGGTGTTTCCCGCCGCCGGGGAGGGCGGCACGCTCGTGCTCTACGCGCTCGGCGGCAAAAAGAAGCTGTTCGGCGGGCAGGTGCTCGAGAAGGCCGCGGTGCTGAACGTGATTCTCCCGGTCATGCACGGATTGAACGGCGAGGACGGCACGCTGCAGGGGATGCTCGAGCTGTTCAACGTGCCGTACGCGTCCGCGGGCGTGCTGGGGTCGGCGGTCGGCATGGACAAGATCGCGATGAAGCTCTTGTTCAAGGGCTGCGGTTTCCCGGTCGTCGAGGGCATCTGGTTCAACCGCGACCGCTGGAGCGGCGAGCGCGACAATGTCATGAACGAGGCGGAGCGCGAGATCGGCTATCCGATGATTGTAAAGCCCGCGAACCTCGGCTCCTCCATCGGCATCACCCGCGCGACGGACCGGAGATCGCTCGAGGACGCGATC
>MWAC01000191.1 GCA_002068815.1 Firmicutes bacterium ADurb.Bin467
TGCGGGCGGCGTCGATGAACTCGGGCGGCCCGACGAGATAGCCGAGCCGCAGCCCGGGAAACAGCGCCTTCGAGAAGCTGCCGGTGTAGATGACGCGGCCGATCCGGTCGAGCGACTTAAGGGCCGGGCTCGGGGCGGCGAGGAAGCTCATTTCAAAGTCGTAGTCGTCCTCCACGATGACGAAGTCGCGCTCGTCGGCGGCGGCGAGCAGCGCCTCGCGGCGGTCCATCGGCATGGTCACGGCGGTCGGCACGTGATGGCTGGGCGTCGCGTAGACCACGTCGACATCGTCGGGAAGGAGGTCGGGTGGAAGGCCCTTGTCGTCGACGTCGATCGCAGTGATGCGCGCGCCGTGCCACCGGAGCGCGCTGGCGAGATCCGGGTAGCCGGGATTTTCGATCGCGGCGTGGAACCCGCGATGGGACAGCAATGCGGTGGCAAGCCAAAGCGCGTTCTGCGAGCCAAGCGTGACCAGAACCTCGTCCGGTCCGGCCTGTATGCCCCGGCGCGGCAGACTGCGCGAGCGGATGAAGTCGACGAGGAGCGGATCGTCAGCGGTCGCGACATCCCCCGCCATGTCGATGAACTCGCGACCGCCATGGGCGCGCCGGGCGCAGTCGCGCCAGGCCGTCACGTCGAAGAGCGAAGAGTCCATCTGCCCATAGATGAAGGGATAGGGATAAGTCCGCCAGCCGGCGGGCTTTTCGATCTGGCGATAGTCGTCGAAACAGTCCGGCAGCCTCGCCTGCCAGTCGAAAGGCGCGCCGTCGCGCCCGCGCGCCGTCTTCTTCGCCTTCGGCTTGTCGGTGACACCGCTTGCGACGGCGTATCCGCTCCTCTCCCGCGCGATGAGATACCCCTGGCTGACCAGTTCCTGGTAGGCGAGGCTGACGGTGATGCGCGATATGCCGACGTGCGCCGCAAGGCGCCGCGTCGAGGGCATGAGCGCCCCCTTCGCCAGATGCCCTGACAGGATCCCCGAGACGATCGCCTCGCGGAGCTGTGCCTGCAGGGGGGCGCTGCTCCTGCGGTCCACGAAGAACACGTCTTCCGGGACGGCGTAGTTGCTCATACGGGCAATACCCTTGGACTCATCAAAAACGTCCACTGGACATACCCCCACGTCAAGTTTTGCTGCACATGTTTTTGCCAGCGCCACCGGATGTGGCTTGGTGTTAAGCAGACTGGAGATCAAATGACGCAGATTTCATCCCTGCGGGGGCTCGGCGTTTCTTTCGCGCTCGCCGCCTTCGCGGCTGCCTCTCCCGCATCGGCGACCAATTTCAAGATCGCGGTCGGTGACGGCGCCGGCGGCACGCAGGAGGCGCTCGGCGTCGCGTTCATCAAGGCACTCGAGGAGAAATCCGGCGGCGAGCACACGGCGACGCTGTTCCTGAACGGCCAGCTCGGATCGGAGCAGGACACGGTCAACGACGCCGCCATGGGCATGCTCGACATGTCGATCCTCGCGATCAACAACGTCACGCCCTTCTCACCGACGGTCGGCACGCTGACGCTGCCCTACGTGATCCAGAGCGTCGAGGACGCGGAGACGCTCACCCAGGGTGAGATTGGCCAGGAGCTCATCGCGAACACGATCAACGACGCCGGCGTGCGGATCATCGGCTGGGCCTATTCGGGCTTCCGCGTGCTGACGAACTCCAAGCACCCGGTCACGACCGTCGAGGATCTGCAGGATCTCGTGGTCCGCGTGCCCAAGAACGAGATCATGATCGAATCCTACCGTTCCTGGGGTGTGAACCCGACCCCAATGGCGTGGTCGGAAACCTTCGCCGGGCTGCAGCAAGGCGTGGTGGACGGGCAGGACAACCCGTACATGACCATCAACGCCATGCGGTTCTACGAGGTGCAGAAGTACGTCACCGACTGGCGCTACATCTTCTCGATCGAGCCGCTCATCATTTCGGAGTCCGTCTTCGAGGGCCTGTCGGAAGAAGATCAGAAGATCCTGCTCGACGCCGGGGCGGCCGCGACCGAGTTCTCCGCCCGGTTCCTCCGCGAGAAGGAAGGGGAGATCAAGGAACGCCTCGTCGCGGCCGGGATGGAAATCTCGACGCCGGCGGACAACGAGCAGGAGTTCATCACGCTGGCGACCACGAAGGTCTGGCCCGAGTTCTACGACCAGATCGGCGGCGTCGAGGAGCTGAACAAGGTTCTCGTCTCGCTCGGCCGCGACCCCGTATCCGAATGACCAGACAACGGGGAGGCGAGCAGGAACCTCCACGCACGACCGATCACTGGCCGATAGGGGGCGGAGAAACATGATACTCAAGGTTCTGAACAACATCGAAAGCATACTCTGCCGCATACTCCTCGTGTTTTTCGTGAGCATCCTCTTTGTGCAGATCATCTCGCGGGAGATATTCGGTCACTCGATCAGCTGGATCGAGGAATTGTCGGTCTACATGTTCGTCTGGTTCGTGTTCCTCGGCGCGAGCCATGCGGCCAAGATCTCGGCCCACAACCGGGTCACGTTCCAGTTCAAGTTCCTTTCCGAGCGCACAGTCGCCTGGATCGAAGGCTTCGCCGACCTGTTCTGGATCTTCTTCAACCTCTATTTCATCGCGCTTTCGATCTCCTTCCTGGGGCGGATGAATGCGTTTCAGAAGGCGCAGACACTCGGTGTTCCGCTGAAATACTTCTACATGATCCTGCCGGTTGCCTTTGCGCTGATGACCTTCCGCATCCTGCAGGTGAACTACGCGCGGCTCGTCAAGCGGGAACGCATCGTGGATCCGGACGAGATCGATCTCGATCAGGTCGCCGAGGACCTGCACGTCCCGCGTCCTACTGCCGCCCAGTAGCCTCGCGCTTCCCCCAATTCCTCCAGCCACTGGGAACATCCAGCATGGAAATGATTGTCCTTGTGCTTTTCGGGACGTTCCTGGCGCTCCTGCTGATCGGAACGCCGATCACGGTCGCTCTCGGCGTCTCGTCGTTGCTCACGTTTCTCTACGCGGGCGACAACCCGCTGAAGTTCGTGCAGATCGCCTTCACG
>MWAC01000192.1 GCA_002068815.1 Firmicutes bacterium ADurb.Bin467
CCGCCGCAGATCTCCTTCGAGAACGGGCCCATCGAGTACACCTTGACGCGCTCGCCGTACTTCGACTCGAACAGGCCGATCGCGCCCTTGGCCTTCGCCTCATCGACGGTCATCTCCTCGCAGGTGATCGCGGCGCCCGCCTGGATATATCCGTTGACGATGCGCTCGACCTCCCGGAGCTCCTCGTCGGTCATCCTGCGGCCGAACGAGAAGTCGAACCGCAGCCGCTCGGCGGTGATGTTCGAGCCCTTCTGCGCGACCTCCTCCAGGCCGCCCTTGAACCCCTGCTCCGCGCCGGCCTGACTCGTCAGCTGGTGCTGCTTGAACCGCTCGGCGAAGCCGTGTTCGTCGACCGAGAGCCCCTTCTCGCGCGCCATCTCGATCGTCAGCTCGATCGGGAAGCCGTAGGTGTCGTAGAGCTTGAACGCGCTGCGGCCGTCGATCGCGCCGAACAGCGAGGCGTATTTCCCGAGTTCGTCCGAGAGCGCGGAGGCGTCCCCGCCTTCGAGGAACTTCTTGACCTCCTCGATGATCCCGAGCATTTCGGGCGTCGGGCGAACCGATGCGAGGAAGTTCTCCGCGGCGTCCCTTCCGACGGACGCGCGCAGCTTTTCGAACGCCTCCCTCGCGCGGTTCAGGTTCTGATAGACCTTCTCGAACTCGCCGGTGCCCTTCCTGAGCGTCCTCTGGAAGCGGTCCTCCTCGAGCGCGAGCTGCTCCAGGATGTGCGCCTCGTTGCGCTTCAATTCCGGGTACACCACGCCGTACTGGTCGACGATGACCTTCGCGATCGCGGACGTCGCGCCCTCGGGGAAGCCCAATTGCATGCCGTGGCGAACCGCGCGGCGGATGAGCCTGCGGAGCACATAGCCCTGATCGACGTTCGACGACGTCACGCCGCGGTCGTCGCCGATGATGAAGGTCGAGGTGCGCATGTGGTCGGCGACGATGCGGAACGAGCGCGTGACCTCGGCGTCCGAGCCGTAGGTCTTTCCGGAGAGGTCCGCGATTTTATCCAGAATATGCCGGAAGATGTCGGTGTCGTAGACGGACTTCGCGCCCATCAGCACGCAGTACGTGCGCTCGAGGCCCATGCCGGTGTCGACGTTCTGCTGCTTGAGCGGCACGAACGAGCCGTCGGCCTGTTTGTCGTACTGCATGAACACGTCGTTCCAGATTTCGAGATACCTTCCGCAGGAGCAGGCGGGGGAACAGTCCGGGCCGCAGGGCTCCCTGTCGGTGATGATGAACATCTCGGTGTCCGGACCGCAGGGGCCGGTCAGCCCCGCGGGGCCCCACCAGTTGTTCTCCTTCGGGAGATAGAAGATGTGGTCGTCGGCCACGCCCATCTGGCGCCAGAGGCCGGCCGCCTCGTCGTCGCGCGGCGCGTCCGCATCCCCGGCGAACACCGAGAACGCGAGCCTGTCCTTCTCAAGCCCGAGCCAATTCGGGCTCGTCAGGAACTCCCAGCTCCACGCGATCGCCTCTTTTTTGAAGTAGTCGCCGAGCGACCAGTTGCCCAGCATCTCGAAAAACGTCAAGTGGCTCGCGTCGCCGACGTCGTCTATGTCGCCGGTGCGTATGCACTTCTGCACGTCGGTCAGCCGCTTGCCCATCGGGTGCTTCGCCCCGAGCAGGTACGGAACGAGCGGGTGCATGCCGGCGGTCGTGAACAATACCGTCGGGTCGTTTTCCGGAATCAGCGACGCGCTCGGGATCACCGCATGGCCCTTTTCCTTGAAGAAGCGCAGAAAGAGGCTGCGAAGGTCGTCGGCGGTCTTGATGTTCGTGTTCATAGATTGCCCCTCCAAATCCAAAAATCAAACGCCTCTTCCCCTCAAGGACGAAAGGCGCGCTTCGCGGTACCACCCTGATTGACTTCTCCAATAAGAAGTCCGCTCTATGCCCTCTAACGGGGGAATCCGCCGCGCCATTTCCTGCGCGGTGCCGACGCAAAACGCGCCCGAGGCGGCTGTTCCGGGGCCCGATGCGGGCTCGCACCGGCCGCCCGCTCTCTGGATCGAAACCGATCGAAACGTGTCCTCTCGGCAATTTCTATTCGCATGGAGGATTATAGCAAATGGGCCCCGCGATGTCAACGGAAAGCGCGTGAATTCTTGCATTCCGGGCGCGGAATTGCTATAATAAGGGGACGGACATTCTTGAGGAGGATTTTTGACATGGCAAAGGGCGGATTTCCCGGCATGATGGGCGGCGCGAACATGCAGCAGCTTGCGCGGCAGGCGCAGAAATTGCAGCAGCAGATGGCCAAGGCGCAGGAGGAGCTCGACTCCCGCGAGTTCGAGGCGACCGCGGGCGGCGGCATGGTGACGGCGAAGGTCAGCGGGAAGAAGGAGCTGCTCTCGATTTCGATCAAGCCCGAGGCGGTCGACCCGGACGACGTCGAGATGCTCGAGGATCTCGTGCTCGCGGCCGTCAACGAGGCGCTGCGCATGGCCGGCGAGACCGTCGAGCGCGAGATGGGCAAATTGACCGGCGGCATGGGGATGCCGGGGCTGTTCTAGCATATGGCCGAGGTTGAGGCGATCGCCCGGCTGGTCAACCAGCTCTCGAAGCTCCCGGGCGTCGGGCGAAAGACCGCGCAGCGGCTGGCCTACCACATCGTCGGCCTCCCGGAGGCGCAGGTGCGCGAGCTCGCGGTCGCGATCTTCGAGGGGAAGAAGAAGGTCAGGCTCTGCCCGGTCTGCGGAAACTACGCGGACGGCGATCTATGCTCGGTCTGTTCGGACGAGGAGCGCAGGCGCGACATCGTCTGCGTCGTCCGCGACCCGCGCGACGTAAACGCCTTCGAGCGCATGCGCGACTACGACGGGCTCTACCACGTACTGCACGGCGTGATCTCGCCGCTGGACGGCGTGGGGCCGGACGACATACGCATACGGGAGCTCCTCACGAGGCTCTCCGCCGGCGAGATTCAGGAGGTCGTGCTCGCGACGAACCCGGACGTCGAGGGCGAGGCGACCGCGGCCTACCTCTCGCGGCTGATCCGGCCTTTGGGCGTCCGGGTCACGCGCATCGCGCACGGCGTGCCGGTCGGCGGCGAGCTCGAGTACACGGACGAGGTGACGCTCTCGCGCGCGTTTCAGGGCCGCCGGGAGCTCTGATAGCCGGGAGCCCGTTACCTGTTTTTTTCAAAGCAGGTGCTTGACAGGGGATGGGGGATTTGTTATAATACCTTACGTCGCTTGCGGGGCACATGCTGTTGTCGGGGTGTAGCGCAGCTCGGTAGCGCACGTGCTTTGGGAGCATGGGGCCGCAGGTTCAAATCCTGTCACCCCGACCATCGCGACCTCTTGGTCAAGCGGTTAAGACACCGCCCTTTCACGGCGGTAACACGGGTTCGAGTCCCGTAGAGGTCGCCATTTTTATGCGTTTTACGGTCTCGGGCCTTTAGCTCAGTTGGTTAGAGCAGTCGGCTCATAACCGATCGGTCCGGGGTTCAAGTCCCTGAAGGCCCACCATGTGGATTTGCCGGCTCCGAGAAAATCGGCAAATCCCCAAAACGCCTGGTCCGGTAGTTCAGTTGGTTAGAATGCCAGCCTGTCACGCTGGAGGTCGAGGGTTCGAGCCCCTTCCGGATCGCCAAGCCCCTCGGGTTGCCGGGGGGCTTTTTGCGCAACGTCAGGAGGGATCGCGTGGGGGATATCGAAATTGCGTGCGCGCTCGGTGAGCGGATTCGGTCGTCCGGCGGGAGGGCGTACTTCGTCGGCGGCTACGTCCGCGACCTTATGATGGGCGCGGAGACGAAGGACGTCGATCTCGAGGTCTACGGAATACCGCCTTTGAAGCTGCGCGAATTGCTCGCGGAGTTCGGCTCGGTGCTGGAAAAGGGCGCGTCGTTCGGCGTATTGTCGCTCAGGCACACGAACCTCGACGTCGCAATGCCCCGGACGGAGTCCCGGACCGGCGCGCGGCACACGGACTTCGACGTGTCGGTCGATCCGTACCTATCGACCGTCGAGGCCAGCCGCCGGCGCGATTTCACGATCAACGCGATGATGATGGACGCGGTGACCGGCGAGATCGTCGACCACTGGGGCGGCCAAAGGGACCTCGAGGCGCTTTTGATCCGCCACGTCTCGGACGACACGTTTCAGGAGGACGCGCTGCGCGTGTTCCGCGCCGCGCAGTTCGCCGCGAGGCTGAACGCGACGATCGCCGACGAGACGGTCGCGCTGTGCGCGAAGATGGACGTCTCGAACCTCTCGCGCGAGCGCGTGTTCGAGGAGCTCTCGAAGGCGCTTCTGAAGTCGGACAGGCCGTCGGTGTTCTTCGAAATCCTTGAAAAATGCGGGCACCTCTCCGAGTTCTTCCCCGAGGTCGCGGCCTTGATCGGCGTCGGGCAGAACCCGAAGTACCACCCGGAGGGCGACGTGTTTCGGCACACGATGCTCGTCGTCGACGCGGCGGCGGCGCTTCGGAATCGCGCGAAGGAGCCGCTAAACTTCATGCTCGCGGCGCTCTGCCACGACTTGGGCAAGGTCGACGCGACGGAGGTCCGGACGACCGGTCAGATTTCGTCGCCCATGCACCCGGTGACCGGCCGGCCGCTCGCCGAGCGGCAGCTAAGACGGCTCACCGACAACGCGCGGACGATCCGCTACGTCGTCAACATGGTCGCGCAGCACATGCGCCCGAACGCGATGGCGATGCACCAGTCGAAAAAGAAAAAGACGCGCATGCTGTTCGACGCGTCGGTGTGCCCGGAGGACCTGATCCTTCTCTCGCGCGCGGACGCGACCGGGAAGAAGGACAGGCCGTACGACGAGCGGCTGGAGAGGTTTCTGTGGGACAGGCTCGAGGACTACCGCGAGTGCGTTTCGCGGCCGATGGTCACGGGGCAGGACTT
>MWAC01000193.1 GCA_002068815.1 Firmicutes bacterium ADurb.Bin467
CTCTCAGACCAGCTACCCGTCTTCGCCTTGGTGGGCCGTTACCCCGCCAACAAGCTGATGGGCCGCAGGCTCATCCTCAAGCGCGAGCTTCCGTGGAGAGGCCCGCTTTGGCCATTGCTGGCGTCATGCGGTATTAGCCCTCCTTTCGGAGGGTTGTCCCCCACTCGAGGGTAGATTACCTACGTGTTACTCACCCGTGCGCCACTTTACCGGGGCCGAAGCCCTTTCTCGTGCGACTTGCATGTGTTAGGCGCGCCGCTAACGTTCGTTCTGAGCCAGGATCAAACTCTCCAGTTTGAATCCTTTCGGCTCGCTCCCACGGCCCGTCGGTTGCCCGACGACCGCGGGGCGGCCCACCTTTGGGTGGATGCCGACCGGGATGCCGCGGCCGTTGTCCTCGACGGACACGGAGCCGTCCCTGTGAAGCGTGACAAGAATGGTGTCGCAGAAGCCCGCGAGCGCCTCGTCGATGGCGTTGTCCACGATTTCGTACACGAGGTGGTGCAGCCCCCGCTCGTCGGTCGAGCCGATGTACATTCCCGGTCGGCGCCTTACGGCTTCGAGGCCCTCCAGAACCTGTATCTGGCTCTCGTCATAGTGGTGTTCGCTGTGCATACATGCCTGCCCCTTCAAGTTTTCCGGATATTTCCCTACTATAATAGTATAGCACATTTCGGCGCAGTTAGCCAGAGGAAACTCAGGCGTTGCAAACTTTAACAGCCCGCGTTTTTGGGTTTGCTTTTTGGAAAGAATATGGTACAATCATTGTCGGAGAATGGTGCAAAGAGGGGTAAGGAGATGCTGAAAAAGACACTCTTGATGCTGTGCGTTTTGGCGGTGCTGCTTTCGGGCGCGGGGGCCTATGCGAAGATCAACTGGTCGGTCAAGGCGCCGGAGGACGGCGCGGCGGACGCGCTTCCGGGCGGCGTCGGGCTGCTCTTCGACCGGAACGGCATTCGGCTCGAGGTCACCTCGATCGAGTTCCGCAGCGGGGAGCTGCCGAATCTGCACTTCGACGTATGGATCGAAAACGAATCCGGCGGCACGCTGAACCTGCACTTTGACGACGTCTACGTCGACGGCGAGGAGGTCAACGGCATCGGCATCTACGACCTCGCCTCCGGGAAATCGATCCCCGAGTATTTCTTCCTCGAGCCGTTCGAGGGGCAGAGCGAGGAGATTCTCCGGAACCCGCGCGAGATATCGTTCAACATCCGCGTGCAGTTCGACTCGACCGGCGCCGACTTCTTCACGCAGCCGTGCCGCATGACCGGGCCGCTGAGCATGGCGGCGGCGACCGCGTACCCGACCGTCCAACCGACGGCCGCGCCGGACTACCCGTGGCTCGAGAAGGGCGACGAGGGGAGCGACGTGCGAAGGCTGCAGCTCGCGCTGATCTCGCTGGGCTACCTGTCCGGCACCGCGGACGGCGTCTACGGGAACCAGACCGCACAGGCCGTGTACGACTTCCGCAAGCAGAACGGGCTGCTCATCGGCATCTACGACGACGAGGCGTCGCCCGACGTGCAGGCGGTGCTGTTCGGAGGCTACGCGGAGCCGTACACAGAGCCCCCGTTCTCACTCGAAATCTTCGCCGGGTCGAACGCCCAGTGGGAGGATGTGTCGGGCGACAGGCTCAAGATACACGTGCAGGTGCGAAACGTCGCGAAGTACCGGACCGTCAAGGCGTTCGAGCTCTACATGTACGCGACCGACGTCTGGGGCGAGCCCATCTACGGCGAGGATCAGGTCTACTACGCGACGACGACGAAGAACATAGGCCCCGGAAAGACCGCCTACAGCGACTACATGGTCATTTCGGACAGGAGCCGGATCGACAAGGTTTACGTCGGCATCAGCAAGATCGTCTACACAAACGGCACGGTCGAGGAGCCGTCGAGCGTGGAGTACTGGAGCTGGGAGATCTGGTAGACGGCATCAAAAAACCGCGGGTTTTTGATGCGCAGGGGCCGGTCGCCTGAAATTCTCTCGAATTTCCGTGCGGCGACCGGAGGGGGTAGGCATTTCCCTCCGCCTCAGCTCCCGGAAAATGCGCGAAGCCGACGTACACGCCGTCGGCTTCGATTTTACAGGCGGTTCTGCAATCCATTGTTGATAATCCGGGGGCCGCGCCGCGCGACCCTCGTTTTTTGCGTTTTGGGGATTACTTCCCGATCAACTCCAGCGTATCCCTCGCGATCGAGATCTCCTCGTTCGTCGGGATGACCCAGACCTGCACTGTGCTGTCCGGCGCGGAGATCGGGCCCTCGGCGGCGCGGGTTGAATCGTTCGCCGCCGGGTCGAGCTTCACGCCCAGGAACTCGAGCCCCTCGAGGATCAGCGCGCGCGCGCGGCAGTCGTTCTCGCCGATGCCGGCGGTGAAGACGATCGCGTCGAGCCCGCCCATCGCGGCGGCGTAGGCGCCGATGTACTTGCGGATGCGGTACGCCCAGATGTCGATCGTGATCTTCGCCATCTCGTTTCCGGCGTTCGCGGCGGCCCAGACGTCGCGCATGTCGCTCGACACGCCGGACAGGCCCAGAAGCCCCGACTTCTTGTTCAGGAAGTTCACGACCTCGCCGACGGTCATGTGCTCGCTGTCGGCGATGTACTCGACGATCGCGGGGTCGACGTCGCCCGAGCGCGTGCCCATGAGGACGCCCTCGAGAGGCGTCAGGCCCATCGACGTGTCGACGCACTTGCCGTTGACGCAGGCGCTCAAGGACGAGCCGTTCCCGAGGTGGCAGACGACGATCTTGCTCTCCTTGCCGGTAAACCCGAGCAGCTCGACCGCGCGCGCGGAGACGAAGCGGTGGCTCGTGCCGTGGAAGCCGTAGCGGCGGATGTGGTGCTTTTTATAGAACTCATAGGGCACGCCGTAGAGGTACGCCTTCTTCGGCATCGTCTGGTGGAACGCCGTGTCGAACACCGCGACCATCGGCGTATTCGGCATGACCGCCTGGCACGCGCGTATGCCCATCAGATTCGCCGGGTTGTGCAGGGGCCCGAGCGGGATGTACTCCTCGATCGCGTCGATGACCGGCTGCGTGATGATGCAGGACGCGGTGAACTTCTCGCCGCCGTGCAGCACGCGGTGGCCGACCGCGGCGATCTCCGAGATCGACGAGATCGCGCCGTGGTCCTCGTCGAGCAGCGCCTCGAGCACGACGCCCATCGCCTGCGTGTGGTCGCGGATGTCCTTGTCGAGCGTGAACTTGCCGTCGCCGAAGCTGTGGCAGAGCTTGCCGCCGGGGATGCCGATGCGCTCGACGATGCCCTTGGCGAGGATCGACTCGTCGGTCATGTCGATCAATTGGTATTTCAGGGAGGACGATCCGGCGTTGATGATCAGTATTTTCATATGTTTCTCCTCGCTTCGCGGGAATTTGGGGCTCTACGCCTGCGCCTGCGCGGCGGTGATCGCGACGGTGGCGACGATGTCCTCGACGGAGCAGCCGCGGGACAGGTCGTTGCAGGGCTTCGCGATGCCCTGGAGGATCGGGCCGTAGGCCTCGGCGCCCGCGAGACGCTGCACGAGCTTGTAGCCGATGTTCGCGCTCTCGAGGCCGGGGAACACCAGCGTGTTCGCCTTCCCGGCGACCGGGCTTCCGGGGGCCTTCAACTTGCCGACGGATTCGACGATCGCCGCGTCGAGCTGCAGCTCGCCGTCGATCTGCACGTCGGGTGCCATCTGCCTGGCGAGCCCGGTCGCCTGCTGGACCTTCGTCACGAGGTCGTGCTTGGCGCTTCCCTTCGTCGAGAACGAGAGCATCGCGACCCTCGGCTCGAACCCCGCGAGCGCGCGCGCCGATTCCGCCGCGCCGACGGCGATGTTCGCGAGCTCCTCGGCGGTCGGGTCGACGACGACCGCGCAATCGGCGAAGATCATCACGCCGTCCTCGCCGTATTGGGCGTCCTTCATCTCCATCAGGAAGCAGGAGGAGACGGTCTTGATGCCGGGCTTCGGCTTGATGATCTGCAGCGCCGGGCGCAGCATGTCGCCGGTCGAGTGGATCGCGCCGGAGACGAGCCCGTCCGCGTCCCCCACCTTGACCATCATGACGCCAAAGTACATCGGGTCCCTGACGAGCCTTGCCGCCTCTTCCTCGGTCATGCCCTTCGCCTTGCGGAGCTCGAACAGCGTGCTCGCGTACTGCGCGGACTTCGGGGAAGCCGCCGGGTCGACGATCTCGACGCCCGGGAGCGGCGCGCCGTCCGCGACCTCGCGAACCTTTTCCGGGTTTCCCAGAAGCGTCAATTTCGCCAGGCCCTCCGAGGCGATGATCGAGGCGGCCCGCACATTTCGAACCTCCTCGCCCTCGGGAAGCACGATGTGCCGAACGTCGGCCTTCGCCTTTGCCTTGATCCTGTCGATAAGCGCCATGAACGTCCCTCCATATGCCGAATTAAATTTTCCCATCTACCTATTATACGATATAAATGCCGGTTTGAAAAGGCATATTTGTAAACTTTAGCGCCGTGCGGCGTCAAAAAACCGTACAAGAAGCAGGCGGCACTCGGCCTCGAGCACGCCTCCGTCGATCCTGCAGAAGTGGATGAACGCCGGGTCCTCGGGGATGCGGTAGACGCTGCCCGCGCAGCCCTGCTTTTCGTCGTACGCGCCGAACACGAGCCGCCGGACGCGCGCCTGCGAGATCGCGCCGGCGCACATCGGGCAGGGCTCGAGCGTCACGTACAGGTCGCAGTCGTACAGCCGCCAGTTCCCGAGCGCCTCCGCGGCGGCCCGGATCGCGAGCATCTCCGCGTGCGCGGTGGGGTCGCGGAGCTCCTCGCGGCGGTTGCGCGCGCGGGCGATGATCTCGCCGTTCAGGGCGATCGCGCAGCCGACCGGCGCCTCGCCGGCCTTCAGCGCCTCCTCGGCCTCCGCGAGCGCCTGGCGCATGAAGAACTCGTCCATTTGCACCCCTCCCCGCATAATTATACCCCGTTTTGGAAATTTTCGCAAGAATCGGTTCTTTTTCGGGCGCTTCGATTAGAACTTGATGAACGTTTGCGATATCGGTTCTGTTTTTATAACCAACCGCTTGACAGCG
>MWAC01000194.1 GCA_002068815.1 Firmicutes bacterium ADurb.Bin467
GAGGATCGCCAAGACGCTGTCGTTCAAGTCGGACGACGGATGCGTGCTCGTCGTCGCGGCCGGGGACGCGCGCGTCGACAACGGAAAGTACAAGGAGTGCTTTCAGAGGAAGGCCCGCATGCTCGCGCCGGACGAGGCGATCGCGCTGACCGGCCACGCGGTCGGCGGCGTGTGCCCGTTCGCGCTGCCGGAGGGCGTGCGCGTCTGTTTGGACCGGTCGCTCCGGCGCTTTGAAACGGTGTTCCCCGCCGCCGGGAGCGCGGCGAGCGCGATCGAATTGAGCTGCGACGAGCTTCAAAAATGCACGGGGGGAGAGTGGGTGGACGTGTGCAAAGTCGCCGGGGATTAGCCCGGCGGCTTGTCTTTATCGGTTCAAAAGCCTCGCGGCCAGCGGCCTTCGCACGCGCATCGCGCCCTTCGGGCAGAACTCCTGGCAGCAGAAGCAGCGGATGCACCTCGAGCGGTCGATGGCGGGGATTTTGCCGCGCATCGAGATCGCCGCGGGCGGGCAGATTTCCGCGCACTTCGCGCAGCCGACGCACGATCTCCGGTCGAGCGCGGGGGCGGAGCGCAGCGCGCGCTTCATCGCCTTTCCGGCGAGCGTGCCGAGCGGCCCGCCGAACGGGTGCGCGAACTCGACCGAGTGGCGCGCCGGGATGTTCTTAAAATCCGGCACCTGAAACAGCTCTCCCGCGACATCCAGCTCCTCCGCGCGGCCGGGGATATAGCCCCGCTCGCGCGCGACCGCGAGCGTCGGGACGTCCCCGGGACCGAGGCCGATCAGGTGCGCCGCACAGAGGTCGAGCGCGTGCGGATTTTCGGCGGCCAGTATCGCGCCGATGAAGCGCGGCGTGCCCGCGGTCGGGCCGTTGCCCTCCATGCCGACGACCGCGTCGCAGATCGACAGCCGGGGGTTCACGAAGTCCGCGAGGTCGACGATCGCCTGCGCGAACTCCATCGGGTCGGCGTGCCGGAAGTGGTACTCCGGCTTCAGCGTGCCGGGGATCGCGCCGAACAGGTTTTTGACGGCGCAGCTCATGCCCATCATGCCGTGCGTCTTGAGCTTGCAGACGTCGACGACCGCGTCGGCCCGGTCGAGCCACGCGGTGTACTGGAAGCGCCGGAGCGCGGCCGCCGCGGGCAGCTCGACCTCGCGCTGCGAAAAATCCTGGTTGAGCCTGGCGCCGGCCGCCTCGACGGACTTCATGCCCGAGGCGCGGTAGATGCGGTTGACGAACGCGGCCGTGTAGAGCCCGCCCGGGCTGTCGCCGACGATGACCTCCGCGCCGCGCGCGACGAGCATCCCGGAGAGCGCCGAGACGACCGCCGGATGCGTCGTCGCGGCCGCCTCCGGCCTCGCGCCGCACACGAGGTTGACCTTCAGCGCGACCTTCATCCCGGGGGCGACCCAGTCGAGCCTGCCCGAGAGCGCCTCCGAGAGCGCCTGCGCGACAGACGAATAGTCCTTGCAGCGCGCGATCGCCACGTCCGCCATGCGTGCCTCCTTCATCATGCCAAAGAATCCGCCCCAGGCCGGGGCGGATTCGAGGGGAACAATGCCGGGTTACTTGATCTCGATGGTCGCGCCGACCTCGGCGAACTTCTTCTTGATCTCCTCGGCGGCCTCCTTGGAGATGCCCTCCTTGACGGGCTTCGGGCAGCTGTCGACGAGGTCCTTCGCTTCCTTCAGGCCCAGGCCCGCGACGACTTCGCGAACGACCTTGATGACCTTGATCTTCTCCGGGCCGACTTCCTTCAGGATGACGTCGAACTCGGTCTTCTCCTCCTCGGGAGCGGCGGCTGCGGCGGCCGCGGGCGCGGCGGCGACGGCGACGGGGGCGGCGGCGGATACGCCGAACTTCTCCTCGAGTTCCTTCACGAGCTCGGAAAGCTCGAGGACGGTCATGGACTCAATGGCGGAAATAATCTCAGCACGATTCATGATGATACCTCCATATTTCTTCGTAGTTGGGGGGAATCGGTGTCTGTTCCAAGCCGGTTACTCTTCGCCGGCCTTCTGCTTGCGAACCGCCTCGACCGCGTACACGAACTTGCGGAGGACGCCGGACAGCACGCCCACGAACCCGGTGATCGGGGCATTCATGCTGCCCATGAGCTTGGCGATGAGGACTTCCCTGGGCGGAAGCTCCGCCAGAGCCGTCACGCCCGCCTGATCGACGACCTTCCTGTCGACCATGCCGCACTTGACGCTGATCTTCTTGTTCTTCTTCAGGTACTCGGTGATGATCTTCGCTGGGGCGACCGGATCCTGGTAGCCAAAAGCCACCGCAGTGGGGCCCTTCAGGTAGTCTTCGAGCCCACGGATACCAAGATCGCGAGCCGCCAGCGTGAGCATGGTGTTCTTGAGAACCGCATATTCCACGCCCGCCTTGCGGAACTGGTTGCGGAGGTCGGTGACCTCCTCGACCGTCAGGCCGCGATAATCGATGAGTACGACGGACTGCGCGCGACCGAGCTTTTCGCGAATCTCGGCGACGACCGTCTTCTTGAGTTCAAAGTTTTTGGACATCGTTTCAACACCTCACATTCCCGTCCATATTGACGGCAATGAAAAGCCCCTGCGCATGGGCGCAAGGGCGTGCAAAACACATTCCTTTGCGCCTCGGCGAGCGATCCGGGGGGGGATCATTATGCCTGTTGGCACTCGCTGTCTCTGGCACGGCGGCTTTTCAGCCATCGCGAATTATACCCCGGGACGGGGACAAAGTCAAGTTAAATTTTTGAAGGTCAGTGCTTCTTCTTGTCGGAGCTCGCGACGACCACGCGCTGGAGAACGATGAACAGAAGGAGCAGCGCGCCGGTCGCGATCTTGCCCCACCAGGACAGCAGGTTGCCGTTGAAGGTAATCAGCGCCGGGATGATCGACTTCAGCATGACGCCGAAGAAGGTGCCCAGCATGTAGCCCACGCCGCCCGTCAGCAGCGTGCCGCCGATGACGGCCGAGGCGATGACGTCCAGCTCTCCGCCTTGCAGGGCGAGGTTCCAGCCGCTCTTGACGTAAAGCGCGTAGCTCACGCCCATGAGCACGGAGCACAGGCCGTTGAAGGCGTAGACCGCGATCTTCGTGCGGGCGACGGGCAG
>MWAC01000195.1 GCA_002068815.1 Firmicutes bacterium ADurb.Bin467
GTGGGACGTGCGCGTGCGAGTCGAAAACGGCAGGATACTCTCAGCGGAACAGTGCCTGCGCGGGCGCAGCGTGCTCTCGCCGACCGAGCGCGTCGGCGGCGGCGACGACATCAACCGCTGCGACTGGGGTATCCGCGAGCGGACGGATTCGGAAATCCGCTTCTTCTGCGAGACCTGGCGCAACAACTCGACGCTGAGCCCGTCGACCGCGCAGCTTATCCTCGAGATCGAGGGCGGGCCGGACGCGCGGCTTGTCTATGAAATCAACGGCATCGCGGTCGACACGACCGTCGGAAAGCTCGCGGACGCGGGGCTGTCGGGCCACGTGAAGCCGTACAATTCGCAGGCGTACAAGCTGCACACGGCCGTGCCGTCCGGGAAGTACGCGTACGAGGGCGAGCTGCGCGTTCCGGACGACGGCGCGGGGCTCTACCACATGGAGGTCAGGCAGTTCGACGGCGACGCGGCATACGTCTCGCCGGTGTTCGTCAACCGATGAGAGGTGATTGGATGAAGGCAATCGTCGTCGGCTCCGGCGCGCTCGCGGACGCGCTGAAGCCGGCCGTTTCCCGGAGCCGCGCGGAGCTTGCAGGCGCGTTCGAAAGTGCTTCCGACCCGGGCATCGGGGAATGCTCGGCGGACGTCGCGCTTTTGTGCGCCTCGGATATCGGCGCGGCGATCCGCCTCGCCGACCTCGGCCTCGACGTCGCGGCGCCGTGCCCCATCGCGGCGGACCTCGGGGACGCAGAGCGGCTCCACGCGGCGTTCCGCGCGCGCGGGCGCAGGCTGATGCCGCTGTTCTTCGACCGGTTTTCGAGGAACGTGCTCGACATCTCGGCCGCGATCGAGCGCGGCGCGATCGGCGCGGTCGGCGTCGTCGACATGCTGCGCGTGTGCCCGGAGCTGCCGGACGGCGGCTCCGCCATGCGGCTTCTGCTCCCGGCGCTCGACACGGCCGTCCGGTGGCTCGGCGAGCCGGTGGAGGCGACCGGCTTCCGGGCGGCGAAGGGGGGCACGGACTGCGCGGCGCTGACCGCCCGCTTCGCAGGCGGCGCGCTTCTGAACCTGCAGGCGGTCTACGGGCTCTACGGGAGCGCGTTCAACTTCCTCTATGAATTGAGCGGCTCTCTGGGAAACCTCCGCTGCGACGCGCGCGAGGCGCGGCCGGTCGTGTTTGAGCCCGAGCAAATCGAGCCGACCGACGTCCCGCCGTCGCTGTTGGGCGCGGCCGCCGCGGCGGTCGATGCGCTCGTCTCCGAGCTCGCGTCGCAGCGCCCCGGGCTCCCGAAGGACGCGCTGATGCTCGCGCGCGTGCTCGACGGAGCCTTTGCGAAGGGGGGATATTCGCTTGAAGCGGGTTAAGTTCGCGGTATTGAGCGCCGCGCACGTCCATACGGACGCCTATGTTCGCGCGGTCGGGCGCAATCCGGACGCGGAATTGATCGGCCTCTTCGACGACGACGGCGCCCGCGCCGCGGAATTCGCCCAAAGACACGGCATCCGCGCGTTTGACAGCGCGGAAGAGCTGTTCGGATGCGGACCGGACGTCGCGATCGTCTGCGCGGAGAACACGCGGCACGCCGACTACGTGCGCATGGCGGCGGAGCGCGGCGTCGACGCGCTGTGCGAGAAGCCGCTCGGCGTCGACCGGGACGACATGCTCGGGATGCTGGATTTTTGCGATAAGCGGGGCGTGAAGCTGATGACGGCGCTCTGCAACCGCTACATAGGCGCGTTCCGGGAGGCGGAGGCCGCCGTCAAGGGCGGGAGGATCGGCGAATTGATCGCGGTGTTCGCGACGAACAAGGGCACGATGCCGGGCATGTGGTTCACCGACCGGGCGCTCTCCGGCGGCGGCTGCGTCATCGATCACACGGTGCACGTCGCGGACCTGATGAACCACATGCTCTCGGCGGTGCCGGAGGCCGTGTTCGCGCGCGCGGGGCACAACCTGTTTCAGATGGACGTCGAGGACTGCGCGGTCGTCACCCTGCGCTACCCCGGCAACGTGCTCGTGACGCTCGACGCGAGCTGGTCGCGAACGCCGTCCTTCCCGTACGGCCGCGACCTGACGCTGCGTTTTATCGGCACGCGCGGCAGCATATTCGTCGACTACTTCGCGGAGTCGAACCGGATCTATGCGCCGGGCGAGCGGATTCAGCGTTACTTCGGCGAGGACAAGGATCAATGGATAATCGACGACCTCGTGCGCTGCTATCAGACAGGCCGGCCGTTCCCGATCACAGGCCGCGACGGATACCGCGCGGCGATCGTCGCCGAGGCCGCTTACCGGTCGATCGCGTCCGGGCAGGAGGTCTCCCTTTAGGGAAGCATCGCCGCCCCGATCATGCCCGCGCGCTCCCCGAGCTCGGCGGCGACGATCTTTTCCGGCATGTACTTTCTGGCGCGCACCTTCACGCGCTCGGTCAAGGGCTCGATCAGAAACGCCCCGGCGTTCGACACGCCGCCGCCGAGCCCTATGATCCGGGGGCCGATCAAATAGCTGCAGGTCGAGATCAGCGACGCGAGGTTTTCGACGTACTCGTCGAATATCTGCCTTGCGATGCCGTCGCCCTCGCGCGCGCAGTCGACGACGAGCTTCGCCGTGACGTTCATCGGGTCGTTCTCCGCGCGCGTCGCGATGCTGCTCATCGGGTAGCCGAGCGCCGCGTGCCGCCCCTGCCGGAGGAGCCAGCTCGCCGAGCACAGCGACTCGGCGCAGCCGCGGCTGCCGCAGGCGCACATCGGCCCGCCCTGCTGGAGCGTGATGTGCCCGAGCTCGCAGCCGACCTTGCGGCCGCCCAGGAACAGCCTGTCGTCGACGATCAGCCCGCCGCCGAGCCCCGTGCCGATCGTGATTAAAAGCGCCGAGTCATAGCCGCGGAACGCGCCCGCGTGATACTCGGCGAGCGCCGCGGCGTCCGCGTCGTTCGCGACCGCGACATCGGCGCTCGGAAACCGCTCGCGCATCATGTCGGCGATCGGCATCATGTCGACGTGCAGGTTGCACGCGCTCAGGAGCACGCCGGTGTCGCGCTTCACCGTCCCGGGCACGCCGACGCCGACCAGACGGAAGTCCTTAGGCGTTAGCCCGAGCGGGGCGCCGACAAGACGGCCCATCTCCCCCATCAGATTCGCGAGGCCGTCCCAGCCGCCCCCCGCCGGGAACGGGCGCGTTTCCACGCGGAGTATCTCCATCCGCTCGTCGTCGAGCGCGCAGGCGCGGACGCTCGTCCCGCCGATGTCAAAGCCCAATCTCAGCACGGCGCATCTCCCCGATACACAATTTCCCCGTCGAGCACCGTCAGCAGCACGTTCATCTCGCCGTCCGCGACGAACAGGTCGGCGCGCTTGCCCTCGCGGATGCTGCCGAGCGCATGGTCGAGCTTCAATACGCGCGCGGGGTTCAGCGTCGCCATGCGGACCGCCTCCGGAAGCGTCGCCCCGGAGTGGCGGTGGAAGTTCAAAATATCCCTGCGCAGCGGCACGACCGAGCTCGAGATCGTGCCGTTTTCGAGCCTTCCGACCAACTCGTCGACGTAGACGGTGCGCGCGTTGCTCGTGTACACGCCCGGGCCCATGCCGGACGCGATGCTCGAGTCGGTGATGAGCAGGATTTTGTCCGGGCCCTTCATCCGGTAGACAAGCGGGTAGAGCTCCTTCGCGACGTG
>MWAC01000196.1 GCA_002068815.1 Firmicutes bacterium ADurb.Bin467
TACGAGCCGATCTTCAGCTATGCGGGCGAGCTCGGCCTCCCGATCGTCATACACGTCGCCGACCCGCCCTGCTTCTTCCGCCCGACCGACCCCGAAAACGAGCATTACGCCTGCCTCTCGAAGCACCCCGAATGGTCGTTCTTCCGCCCCGGAATCCCGTCGTTCGACGAGCACATGGAGATGCAGGAATCGGTCGTCGGCTCGCACCCCGAGACGACGTTCGTCGTCGCGCACGTCGGAAGCTATGCCGAAAACCTCGGGCGCGTCGGCGAGTGGCTCGACAAATTCCCGAACATGTACATAGACACTGCCGCGCGCGTCGACCAGCTCGGCCGCCAGCCGTACACCGCGAAGGCGTTTTTCGAGCGGCATCAGGACCGCGTGCTGTTCGGCACCGACTACGAGGGGCACTTCGACGAGGCGCGCACGCGTTCGTTCTACCACACACACTTCCGCTTCTTCCAGACGCTCGACGAGTACTTTGAGCACCCGTTCCCGGACTTCCTCGGCCAGTGGCGCGTCTGCGGGCTCGGGCTCTGCGAAACGGTTCTTAGAAAGCTGTACCGAGACAACGCCCGGCGCGTGTTCGGGCTGTAGAGGGGGCTGCGCATGTACAACACCTTCGACCCCAACAAATCGACGCGGAACTACAACTGCCGCGTGCGCGAGAGCGTCGTCAACGGCGTAAAGCAGCTCTCGCTCGACAACCGGTATCTGCACGTATCGGTGCTCCCCGGCAAGGGCACGGACATCGTCGAGTTCCTCTACAAGCCGCTCGACCTCGACGCGATGTACCACTCGTGGACCGGCGTGCGCGATCCCGCGCGTCGCATGCCGACGTCGCCGGACCCGGGCGGCGTGTTCTTCGACACGTACGAGGGCGGCTGGCAGGAGCTGTTCCCGTCGATCGGCACCGCGACGACCTACCGCGGCGCGAAGCTGCCGTTCCACGGCGAGGTGCACTCGCTGAACTGGGACTACTGCGTCGAAAAGGACGCCGAGGACGAGGTCACGGTCAAGTTCTCCGTGCGCACGATCCGGACGCCGTATCTGCTCGAAAAGTGGCTGACGCTCCGATCCGACGAGCCCGCGCTCCACATACGCGAGCGCGCGACGAACGAGGGCATGGCGCCCCTGCAGTTTTCGTGGGGCCACCACCCGGCGCTCGGGCCCGCGTTCCTCGACGGCAGCTGCACGATCGAGCTCCCGGCCGGCGAGAAGCGGCTGCACCCGTACCCCGGCACGCGGCTGAAGCCCGGCGACTACCGCTGGCCGAACGCGATGCTCGACGACGGCGCGCCGATCGACCTCTCGAAGGTGCTGCCGCCGGAGAAGAAATGCCCGATCGAATTCGGCGTCACCGGCCTTCGCGAGGGAAACGTCGAGGTCCGCAACCACAACCACGGCCTCGCGTTCGGGCTCAAGTGGGACGTCCGACAGCTCCCGTGCATCTGGTTCTGGGAGCCCGACTGCGGCGGGCAGGACTACCCGTCGTTCGGCCGCGACTACTGCCTCGGCGTCGAGCCGTGGACGAACCTCCCGGAGCCGCTCGCGTCGCTCGCCGAGCGCGGCGCGGGCGTGCACATCGCCCCCGGCGAGACGAAGGAGCTCGAGCTCACCGCCTACTGCCGGACCTTCTGACCCCAAAACCGCGCCGCCGGGGGAATCTCCCCCGGCGGCGCCTCTGTCCCTATTCGATAAACCTCGCGATCTGCTCCGCCGGCTTCCGCTTCTACGGCCTGACCCCGTCGTCCGCCGCGCAGCCGACGCGCGAGCGGGTTCGGGCCCGGCTTCTCGGCGGCGATGAACGCGGGGCGCGATTGCGCGAAGCGGTCCGAATAATTGCGGCGGCTCTCCCGCCGCGCGATCGGTCCAAAGAAGTCGCCCATCGCGGCCCCTACTGTATCTTCCCGTCGAATATCCGTATGCCGAAGCCGATGAACGACACCGGGTACCGCTCCGGCGCGTAGCGCAGGTCGTCGCCGGACGCGTTCGCGCCGGCGATGCGCCCCTGCTCGGCCGCCTCCGGCCACAGCCCCATGTCGACTCCCTTGAACTCCGCGCAGTCGCCGCACGCAAACACGCTCTCGTCCGACGTGCGCATGAACTCGTCGACGACGACCGCGCGCGCGACGCCGAGCTCCGCGTCCTTCGCGACCGCGGCGTTCGCGCGTATGCCGCAGGAGAGGATCGCGATGTCCGCGGGGACGGCCGTGCCGTCCGCGAGCAGCACGCTCTCGGGCGTGATCTCCGCGGTCTTTGCGCCGGTCAAAATCCGCACGCCGCTCTCCTCCGCCGCCTTTTTGAGCCTCCGGGAGGCGTCCTCGTCGAGCTGGCGCGGCATCAGCCTCTCCTCGACCTCGATCACCGCCACGCCGAGCCCGCGCTTTCTCAGCGCCCACGCGCTCTCGAGCCCGAGCACGCCGCCGCCGATGACCGCCGCGGTCTTCGCGGTCGCAAGCATCCGCTCGATCCGCTCGACGTCCGCGAGCCTGCGGATCGTCGCGCAGTTTGCGCCGTCCGCGCCCGGAATCGGCGGCACGAAGCACTCCGCGCCCATCGCGTAGACGCACTTGTCGTAGCGGAACGTCGTCCCGTCGTCGAGCACGACGTGCCGCGAGGGCGCGTCGAGCGAGCGTATGCGCATGCCGGTGTATAGCTGCACGCGGTTCGCCGGATACCACTCGGGCTTGCGCACGAACATCGGGGGCGACTTGTCGCTCAGCCGTTTCGTCAGCATCGGGCGGTTGTACGGCGCCGCCGGCTCGTCGGTCAGAATCGCGATGTTTCCGGTGTTGTCGC
>MWAC01000197.1 GCA_002068815.1 Firmicutes bacterium ADurb.Bin467
CCATGTACCGAACGGGCTTTTCGACGCGCTCCAGAAGGGCGTCGATCTTGTCGGAAAGGTTCAAGCCGATACCTCCAGCGATAATTCCATCGATCGCCGGCGCGCGGAATCGCACTCCCGGCCGACGTGAAAGTCTGCGATTTTTGGAGCATTCTCCCGACCGCCGGCCTTCGGCACTCCATCCTGCCGCCGAGCCCGAAAAACCTGCGGTTTTTCTGATCGCTTCCACTCAACTTTAGCACGAAAGGACAATCCTATCAACGGCAAAATGTTAAACAATTCGATTTTACCGAATTCAACCAGAATATACTTGACGCGCGCCCCAAAAGCGAATATCATTCTTTTAATTTCCTCGCGGATATTTATGCACGGAGGTATAATTATGCAGAAGCTGCCATTCTGCCCCGCCGAGAAGCTCCGGGAAATCGCGTCTGTGTGCCCGACGCCGTTCCACCTCTACGACGAACAGGGCATCCGCCTGACCGCGCGGCGCGTCCGCGAGGCGTTTTCGTGGAATCCGGGGTTCCGGGAGTACTTCGCGGTCAAGGCAAACCCGAACCCGCATATCCTCTCGATCCTAAAGGGCGAGGGCTGCGGCGTCGACTGCGCCTCGCTGACGGAGCTGATGCTCGCGCAGGCCGTCGGCTTTCGCGGCGAGGAGATCATGTTTTCCTCCAACATGACGCCCGGCGAGGAATACCGGCTTGCCCGGAAGATGGGCGTCATCGTAAACCTCGACGACATCACGCACATCGACTTCCTGAAAGAGAACGGCGGCATCCCGGAGAAAATCTGCCTGCGCTACAATCCGGGCGGAGAGCTGCACATCGGAAACACCACGATGGGCCACCCGTGGGACGCGAAGTACGGGCTGACGCGCCCGCAGATTTTCCGCGCGATACGGCTTCTGCAGGCCGAGGGCGTGAAGCAGTTTGGGCTCCACACGCTGCTCGCGAGCAACTCGACCGACCAGGCGTACTATCCCACGATCGCGAAGATGCTGTTCAAGCTCGCCAAGGAAGCGCACGAGATGATCGGCGCGGAGTTCTTTATGATCAACCTCTCCGGCGGCATCGGAATCCCCTACCGCCCGCAGGAGACGAGCGCAGACATCTTCGAGATTTCCCGGGAAGTGCAGAAGCTCTTCGCGGAGATGATCGCCCCGTCCGGCATGAACGTCAACATCGCCAGCGAGCTCGGGCGCTACATGACCGGGCCGCACGGCTGCCTCGTCGCGACGGCGATCCACGAAAAGCACATCTATAAGGAGTATATCGGCCTCGACGCGTGCGCGGCAAACCTGATGCGCCCCGCGATCTACGGCGCCTACCACCACATCACCGTCGCCGGCAAGGAAAACCTGCCCAACGACCATATCTACGACGTCGTCGGCTCGCTTTGCGAGAACAACGACAAGTTTGCCGTCGACCGGCCGCTTCCGAAGATCGAGATCGGAGACCTCGTCGTCATCCACGATACCGGCGCGCACGGCTATTCGATGGGCTACAACTACAACGGAAAGCTGCGCTCCGCCGAAATTCTGCTGCATCCGGACGGGACTTTCGACAGGATTCGCCGGGCGGAGGCGCCAAAGGACTATTTTGCGACGCTGGACGAGACGGAATTCTACGAAAAGCTCGTAAATCAGACCGAAGTCGATAAATAAAAGACCGAGGTCTTTATATAAGAGACCTAAGTCTTTAGATTGCAGACCGAATTCGGGTACTCCTCTCCCTCTGCGTACCCGCGCAGGCGCTTCAGTATCTTGCTCTCGAGCCGAGAGACCTGCACCTGCGAGATTCCCATCTCCTTGGCGATCTCGGTCTGCGTCTTTGCCTGGAAGTATCGGAGCGCGATCAGGCGCATATCCTCCTTCGGAAGCACCTTCAAAAGGCTCTGGAGGAGGATTTTTTTGTCGACCTCCTCGACCTCGTCGACGCCGATCGTTTCCCCGAGCGACAGCGTATTTTCCGAATCGATCGGCGCATCGAGCGAGCGCACCGGCTGCGCGGCGTTCAGAGCGAGCAGCACGTCGCCGCGGCTCATCTGCAGGCTCTCCGCGATCGCCTCGATCGACGGCTCCCGCCCGGTCTCCTTCAATATCCGCTCGCGCGCGGCCTCGATCCTCTTCGCGTTGTCCTTGATCGAGCGCGCGACGTGCACGCTCGAATCGTCCCGGAGAAACCTGCGGACCTCCCCCATGATGACCGGGACCGCGTAGGTGGAAAACGCGACGTTGAAGGCCGGATCGAACCGCTCGATGGCCTTCAAAAGCCCCATGCAGCCGTACTGAAACAGGTCGTCGTATTCCCGACCCCGGTCTTGAAACCGCTTCACGATGTACTTTACGAGCCCAAGGTTCTCATGGACCAGTTCCTCGCGCGACGCCATGTCCCCTTCCTGCGCGAGCCGGATTTTCTCGAGCGTTCTTTGGTGCCTGTCCGGCGTCAAGCGCGCCGCGCGCTTTCCGTTTCACACGCGCGCAGACGCTTTACGAGGGTCACGGTCGTGCCGCGCCCGGGCTTCGATTGGACGCTCACCTCGTCCATAAAGCTCTCCATGACGGTAAACCCCATGCCGGAGCGCTCGTCCTCGGCGCAGGTCGTGAAAAAGGGCGTCCTCGCCAGCGCGATGTCCTCGATGCCCCGGCCGTTGTCGATCACGTCGACCTTCAGCGTGTCGTCCTCGTAGAGCACCGCGTGAAGCCGGACCGTGCCCGGCGCGTCGGCGTAGCCGTGGACGATCGCGTTCGTCACGGCTTCCGAGACCGCGGTCTTGACGTCCGCGAGCTCCTCGAGCGTCGGGTTCAGCGGCAGCACGAACGCGCTGATGACCAGCCGCGCGAAGCTCTCGTTCTTTCCGGCGGCGGGGAAATCCAGCCGCATTTCATTCTTGATTTTCATACGCCCCTCCGCTTTCATGCGCGTTTTTCCACGATCTGATACAGCCCCGCCATCTCGAAGATCCTGTCCACGCGCGGCGCGGTGCGCGTGACGGAGACGCTTCCTCCCCGCCGGGCGAGCGCCTTGTAGCGCCCGATCACGAGGCCTATGGCCGAGCTGTCCATGAAGCTGACCCCCTCCATGTCGAGCACCAGGTGCTTGACCTTGGGGTCGTTCAACAGCTGGTCCAGTTCCGCGCGGATGGGGGCAATGCTCGCATGATCCAGCTCTCCCTTGAGCCTGACCGTCAGCTTGCCCTTGTACTTCTCATAGGAAAGCATGGAATCATCCCTTCGCCGCTATGTTTATCGGCGTATGATTCCATGCTTTCGCTGTCATATCCTTCATCGAATGTCGGAAATAAATGTCGAATTCCGCAATTCGTTCGACACGGATGTGAAAAAAGAAAATCCGGAGAGGCGGCGGCAAAGCAGAAGTCGCTCCCGAACCCATGCCGTTTGAAACGGAGGATTCAAACGGCCGAGTCCGGGAGCAAGCGTTATCTGGGATCTATCCGGCTTGCGCTACGCGGCGTTTAAGACCTCGTCGACCTCCTCGCCGGTCATCGCCTCGCGCTCGACGAGCGCCTCGGTCAGCCGCATCAGCGCGTCCACGCGCCCGGAGAGCACCTCGGAGACGCTCGCGTACAGCTCGTTCAGCTTGTTTTTGCACAAGTCCTTCGCGTCGACGGAATTTCCGCACGCGCGAGACAGCGCCCGAAGCGACACGGCGGGCTCCCC
>MWAC01000198.1 GCA_002068815.1 Firmicutes bacterium ADurb.Bin467
GCGTCGCGGATCAGCGCGCCGAGCCGGTAGTGGTCGGTCAGCGGGAGCCCGGACAGCCCCGCGCGCACGATCGGCGGCAGCGGCGAATTCCCGTACGCCTCCCTGAGAAAGAATAGCGGGATCAACGTCGCGTGGTCGAGCGAATCGCCCTTCTGCCCCTCGGTGCCGGCCGGGAACTTTCGCTCCCGCGCGAGCCGGCAGATCGCGCGGACGAGCTCCCAGTCGTACCGAATGTCGATGCGCACGCTGCCGGCGCCGAACTTCGCGAAGCTGCCCGAGGCGCGCTCCCCCGGCGAGATGTGGAACCAGTCCGCGTACATCGCGCTGTGCGGCGTCGTAATGACGATCGCGTCCGGCTTCGCGTCGAATACGAACCGCGCCGCCTCGCGGAAGGCGTCGATCGTCCGCTGAATCTTCCTCTCCTCGCCGCGCCCGACCTCGGGGACGATCAGCGGCGGGTGCGGAACCATGACCGCGTTCAAAATGCCCATCGAAATCACCTCTGCCCACTATTATACCACAATCTGCGAGATTTTTCCAAAAACGGGGATGCCGGGCCGCCCGGATGGGATATTCTTCCATCGCCGAAAAGGGAAACAAACGGAAGCGCGTTCGCGTCTAAGAATCGCCGCTGAACGAGTGGCCACGCGAGGCGACAAATCCATGAAAGGCGGTCGGGATCATGAAAAAAAGACTGTTGACTCTTCTGGTTGCGGCGGCGCTTGTGCTCACCGCGGTGCCCGCCCTCGCGGAAGCGAACGCGAAGGCGCTGCTGAAATCGATCTCCAAGCTGGCCGGAAAAGGCCGGGTGCTGAACGCGTCCTACGCGGCGGGCGAGGACACCATCGACGCGGTCGAGGCGGACTGGGGCGCGGCGGACAAGAGCGACTACGTGGCCTCCGCGAAGGGAACCTATTACACATACGACAAGGAAAAGGTCGTGTTCGGCGTCAACAAGGGCATGCAGATCTTCGAGGTCCGCTCCTACGACGCGCGGCTCTCGAAGATCAGGCTGCAGGACGTGACGGCGTACTTCGGCGAACCGGATCATCTGACCCGCTCGAAGACGGAGCTGTTCATCAGCTACAGGATCACGGACGATCTCAACGTCAAGTTCGTGTTCCCTCGCGTGGGCAAGAACCCGGCGGTCTCGCACTACTGCGTGTTCTACCCGGCGGGGACGGTCAACATGATGGCGGACGATCCGGGCAGAAAGTGGTAAACCGCTTCCATGCGCCGGCGGCCCGCGGTTGAAACCGCGGGCCGCCGGATTTTCTTATGGATTTGCAGCCGGTCAGACCTTTCCGAGCTCCTTCAGCATCAGGTCGAGGTATTGCTCCTCCTCGGGGCGCATCGGGGCGAGCGGGCCGCGCGCCGGGCCGATCCTGAGCCCGGTGACCTTTTCGATGGCCGGGCGAAGCACCGGGTTCGGGTGGATGCGGCCGAACCTGCCCCAGCTCTGGCAGAAGCGGAAGATCTTCGTGAACGCCGCGAGCGCGCCCGCGTTGTCGCCCAACTCGAACGCGTCGAACACGCTGTTCAAAATGTCTCCGATGATGTGCGCGGAGCCGGAAATGATGCCCTGCGCGCCCTGCGCGATCGTCGGCAGCAGCATCACGTCGTCGCCGTTGAAGATGATGAAGTCGGGGTCGATGTCGATCGTATGGAGGCGGTAGTCGAGCACCTGGTTCGGGTTGATCCCGGCCTCGTCCTTGATGCCGAAGATGTTTTCGTGCTTTGCGAGCCTCGCGACGGTCTTGGGGTCGAGGTTGACGCCGGTGAAGATCGGTATGTTGTAGAGCATGATCTTCGCGTCCGTCTCGTCCGCGAGGCGCATGTAGTGATTGTAGAGCCCCTCCTGGTCGGGCTTGCTGTAGAAGGGAGCGACGATCAGGCAGAAGTCGGTGCCCAACTCGACCGCCTTCTTCGTAAGCTCCAGCGTCTCCTTCGTGGACGCGCAGCCGGTGCCGCACATCAGCTTGCAGCGGTTGGCGACGGCCTCCTTCGCGGCTTTGAACAGCTCGACGCGCTCCTCAAACATCAAAGAGGCGGCCTCGCCGGTCGTGCCGGTGGCGATGACCGAGTCGCCCATGTCGTGGGTGATGACGTAGTCGATCAGCTCCTTGTAGACCTTCGTGTCGATCGCCTCGTCTTTGCCGAACGGCGTTACCATCGGGATGGAGATGCGGCCGAGGCCCCGGTTTGTGACTTTCATGCGCAAAATTCCTTTCTTGATCGTGGGGGGATGGATTGTCTGATGTTTTCACCGTTATTATATGCAATACTCGGGGATATGTCAACCGTCAATCCGCAATCCGCGTGAAAATTATCAAAAATCGGCTATATTCTTGTTGACAATGTGCAATCCATGTGCGATAATGAGTTCGCTAAGGTTAAGCATACCGTTGCGATTGTCTGATGTTCCCTGAACCCCAACCCTCTCCCGCGCCGCGGGAGCCGAACACAGAAAGGAGACTTGTATCCATGAAAAAACTGACTGCGATCCTTCTGTCCCTGGTGCTGATCCTCGCGATGGGCGTTGGCCTCGTGGAGGAGCAAAAGGTCTACGGCGAGCCGATCGTCTTCGGCCTGACCACGCCGGTCACCGGCGCGCAGGCGGCGGGCGGACTTCAGGCCCAGAACGGCATGAAGCTGCGCATCGCCGAGGAGAACGCGAACGGCGGCATCCAGCTCTCCGACGGCTGGCACATGATCGAGCTCAAGGTCGAGGACGACCAGGGCGACTCCACGCTGTGCGACACGACGGTGCGCAAGCTCGTCTCCGAGGGAGCCTGCGCGATCTTCGGGCCCTACTTCTCCGGCATGACGCTCGCGCTCGACGCGACGATCCGCGAATTGCAGGTGCCGCTGATCAACTCCGCGACGTCGATCAAGATCCCCGCGCTTGAGAACCCGTGGATCTGGCGCACGCGCTGCGACGACGGGCTGAACGTGCTGATCCTCGGCAAGGCCGTCATCGACGACTACACGGCGCTGCACGGCTCGACCGAGGGCCTGAAGGTCGGCATCGTCTGCGCAAACGACGAGACCGGCACCTCCGCGGCCGCAAGCTACAAGGCGTACTTCGAGAAGAACGGCGTCGCCTACTACGAGGACTACCACAACAAGGACGACGCGGACCTGTCGGCCTACGTCCAGAAGGCGATCGCCGCGGGCGTCAACGCGTGGGTCTCCTCGACGCACGACATCGCGGCCGCCGCGCTCGCGAAGGCGATGTACGAGGCCGGCCTGACCGACCAGATCGTCTACATGAACCCGATCCTCGCGCAGACCGAGGTCCTGAATCTGATGGAGCCGGAGTGGGTCGAGGGCTGGGGCTGCGTCTCCGACTACGCCGCGAGCGACACGCGCGACGGCAAGGACCCGACGCCGGACGTGCAGGGCGCGCTGTATTACTCGCATACCTCCGTCATCATCGAGGCGATCAAGCGTGCCGATTCGTTCGAGCCCGCCGCGATCCGCGACGCGATCGCCCAGATGAACGGCTTTGAGGTCGTCGTCGGCACCGTCTACGCCTCCGAGTACACGAACCTGCTCTACGAGATCTCGATCGCGAAGATCCGCGACCTCGTGCCCACGATCGTCGGCTCCGTCTCGATGGCGTCCGACTACGGCTTCGGCGAATAAGCCCCGGCCGAGACAATGCAAGGAATCTCCGGCACAGCCCCCAAAGGCTGTGCCGGACGACATCTGGAAGGGGCGGTGGCGCTTTGAGCATCTTTGCGAACCTCAATATACTGCAATTCGTCGTCACGGGCGTCGCGATGGGGTTCATCTACGCGCTGGTCGCGACGGAATACACGCTGATCTTCAACGCGACGGGGCTCGTGAACTTCGCGCACGAGAGCTTCATCGTGCTGGGCGCGTACCTGTTCGGCGGCACGTTCGTGCGCGCGCTGGAGCTGCCGTTCTTGGTCGCGATCCTGCTGACGCTCGTCGCGATGGCGGCGTTCGGCGTCATGGTCTCGACGATCGTCTTGAACCCGCTCCGAAATCTCCAATTCATCACCTACGCGATGTTCGGCACGATGATGTTGAGCCGCATCATCTCCGAGGTCGTGCGCCTCAACTGGGGCCCGATCCCGTTCTCGGTCAAGGGCTTTTTGAGGAGCTCAATACGCATCGGTTCGACCGTGCTCACGCAGTCCTACCTCTACATCATCGGCGTATCGATCGTCGTCGTCGTGGGCCTGCAGCTGTTCTTCCGGCACACGAAGGCCGGCAAGGCGATGATCTGCGTCTCGCAGAACAAGACCGCCGCGGCGCTGATGGGCATCAACGTGACAAAGAGCATCAACATGACGGTCGCGATGTCGGCGGCGCTGTGCGGGCTGATCGGCATACTCTGCGCGCCGCTCTACAACGTCAGCACCGGCATGGTCTCGGCGGCGGCGCTCAAGGGCTTCTGCGCGGGCGTCGTCGGCGGCTTCGGCAGCTACTACGGCGCGATCGTCGGCGGCATTTTGATCGGCCTGCTCGAGCAGTTCGGCGTGCTGTTCTTCCCCACCGTCTACAAGGACGTGGTGGCCTTTGCGGTCATGATCGTCTTCCTGCTGCTTCGCCCGGGCGGAATCATCCGCGCGAAGAAGGCGTAGCGCGATCGGAAAGGAAGCGAAGTATGAAGAAAATCCTCGGAACCGCGATTCCGGTGGCGGCGTTTCTGGCGGCGCTGATGCTGTTCTTCCGCGCGTCGAACACCTACGTGCAGAGCATCCTGAACATGCTGCTCTACAACATCGTGCTCGTGCTCGGGCTCAACTTCGTGACCGGCCTGACCGGGCAGATGAACCTGGGTACCGCGGGCATGCTCGCGTTCGGCGCGTACACCTACGGGATTTTGACGACGTCCCTCGGCTGGATGCCGTGGATCGCGCTGTTCGCGCTGTTCGCGGTCGGACTTGCGATCGGGCGCGGGCTCGGCTACCCGTCGCTGCGGCTCAAGGGGTTCTACCTGTCGCTGACGACGATCGGCTTTTCGGAGATCGTGCGCCTCCTGATCGCGAACCTCGACGCTCTGACCGGCGGCACGATGGGCTTCTACAACGTGATCCCGCTGCCGTTTCTCTACAAGATCACCGACAAGAACAGCGTGTTCTACCTGAACCTGTTCTTCGCGGTGATCCTGACCGCGGTCGCGTTCCGGCTCGTCTACTCGAAGTGGGGGCGCGCGTTCAAGGCGATCCGCGACAACGTCGAGGCGGCGGAGGCGGGCGGCATCAACATCTCGAAATTGAAGATTCAGGCGTTCTCGCTGGCGGCGATCTACGCGGTCGTCGCGGGCATGATGTACGCCATGTACAATACAAATTTGAACCCGTCGGGATTTACGATCAACTACTCGCAGAACTACGTCGCGATGCTGATGATCGGCGGGCTCGGAACGGTTCCCGGAAACCTCATCGGCGCGTCGATCGTGACGATCCTCCCGGAACTTTTGCGCGAATTCGACGACTACTACTGGATCATGTTCTGCACGGTCTGCATCGTGATGGCGATCCTCGTTCCCGACGGGCTGTGGCCGCTGTTTAGGCGCTGGTTCCTCCGGCTCCGGGCGCGGGCGCTGAAGGAGGGC
>MWAC01000199.1 GCA_002068815.1 Firmicutes bacterium ADurb.Bin467
GGCATCGCCTACATCTGGAGCGTGTTCCAGACCGGCGTCGCCAACAGCATCTTCGGCGGCGACAACGCGGCGGCGAGCCTGGCCTTCTCGCTGCTTCTGTCCACGCTGACCGTCGGAAGCGTCATCGGCGGAAAGCTGGCCGCCAGGTACTCGACGAGGACCATTGTCATCATCGGCGGCGTGATCCTGAGCGCCGGATTCCTTCTCGCCTCCTTTGCCAGCGCGCGGCTTCCGTGGATCCTCTGGGTCGGCTACGGCGTCATGGGCGGCACCGGCATGGGATTTACCTACTCGACGACCATCGCCTGCGCGCAGAAGTGGTTCCCGGACAAGAAGGGCTTCGTGACCGGGCTGATCGTCTCGGCGCTGGGCTTCGGCGGCGTCGTCTTTACGCCGATCATCGAGCAGCTGATCAAGGGCTTCGGCGGGCAGGGCACGTTCATGGTGCTCGCGGGCATCTTCTTGGTCGTCTGCACGGTCGGCGCGCTGTTTTTGAAGAACCCGCCGGCCGACTTCATGCGGACGGCGGCGAAGAACGGCGCGGTGGTTGAGGACAGGAGCCTCGCCCCGGGCCGCGTGCTCCGCGACGTCCGCTTTTACATCATGGTCACTTCCATGGCGCTCGCGTGCATGGGCGGGCTGATGATGATCGGCTTCGCAAAGCCCATCGCCGTCGCGAAGGGGCTCGCCTCGACCGCGACGGTCGGCGTGCTCGTCATCTCGATGTGCAACTCGCTCGGCAGGCTCTGCTGGGGCATCGTCTCCGACAGGCTCGGCAGAAAGCGCACGATCATCGTGCTGCTCGTGGGCTCCGGCGCGATGTCGATGCTCGTCGGGAGCGTCGGCGGATACTGGATTTACGCCCTGATCGGCTTCATCGGCTTCTTCTACGGCGGCTTCCTGAGCACGTTCCCGTCCCTGACGGCGGACCTGTTCGGGCCGAAGCACATGGCCACGAACTACGGCATGGTGCTGTTGGGCTTCGGCGTCGGCGCGGTCGCCTCGTCCTACATCGCCGGCTACTACAAGAACGTCGGCGCGCAGGACATATCGCTGATGATGCCGGCGTTCTTCATCGCGGCGGGCTGCGCGGCGGTGGGCGTCGTCCTGATGCTGCTTCTGAAGGCCCCGAAGAAGGAGTTGCGCTGACGCGCGAATCGGGGTATACTGTCGGGCGGGGGGGATCGAATGAATACGCTTCTGCACGTCTGCTGCGCGCCGTGCTCGATCATGTGCGTGGAGAGCCTGCGCCTCGAGGGCGTCGAGCCGTCCGGCCTCTTCGACAACCCGAACATCCACCCGTTCACCGAGTACCGCGCGCGCAGGGACGCGCTGATCGACTACGCGAGGGGCGCGGGCATGGAGCTCGAGGTCGCCGGGGAATACGGACTCCGGCGCTTCGTCGAGGCGGTGTCCGCGGATTTGCGCTTCGGCAACCGCTGCCGGACCTGCTACGCGCTCCGCGCGGAGGCGGCCGCGGCGTTCGCGGCGGCGAACGGCTTTTCGAGCTTCACGACGACGCTTTTGATCAGCCCCTACCAGAACCACGAATTGCTCAGGCAGGAGATGGAGCAGGCGGCCGGCAGGCACGCGGTCGAGTTCCTCTACCGGGACTTCCGGCCGCTGTTCCGCGAGGGCCAGCGCCGCGCCAGGGAGATGGGGCTCTACATGCAGAAGTACTGCGGCTGCGTGTTCAGCGAGGAGGAAAGGTACAACAAAGTCAAATAGCGGAAGCCCCCGGTTCATCGCCGGGGGCTCAGACGATCGACAAAGGTTTGCAGAACCGCCTGTTCAATCGAAACCGACGGCATGTACGTCGGTTTCGCACATTTTCCGGGAGATGAGGCGGAGGAAAATGCATACCCCTTCCGGTCGCCGCACGAAAATTCGTGAGAATTTTAGGCGACCGGCCCCTGCGCATCAAAAAACCGCGGTTTTTTGATGCATTAAGCCCCCGGCGATGAACCGGGGGCTTCGTTCAGTCAAAGAGTATTACGGTCTTTTTGACCTTCGGGTCGGGGTGCAGCATGTTCCGGAACACCCGGTCGATCTCGGAAAACGGCACGAACGTCGTTGCGAGGCCCTCCAGTTGATAGAGCCCCTTCGCCATGTTGTCGGCGACGGCGCGGAACTGGTAGGCGCTCATGCGGGTTCCGAGCACGTCGAGCTCGCGCTTCGTGATGTCGGCCTGCGCGATCGACTCCGGCCTGTCGCAGAAGCCCATCGGCACGATCCGCCCGGCGTTGCACACGAGCCCCTCGCGAAACAGGCTCGTCAGGCTTCCGGGGAAGCACGCCGCGTCGAACGCGACCGTGCAGCCGTGGCCGCCGGTGATCTCGCGCACGCGCGAAACGACGTCCTCGGTCCTTCCGTTGATCGTATAGTCCGCGCCGTAGGCGTCCCTCGCGCGCCGGAGGCTGTCGTCGCTGATGTCGCAGCAGAGTACGCGCGCGCCCCTGCGCTTGCATGCCTGCAATACGATCGTGCCGATCGTGCCGGCGCCCAATATGAACACCGTGTCGTCCGCCGAGACGCGCGCGCGGTTCGTCGAGTGCTCGCCGATCGCGAGCGGCTCGATC
>MWAC01000200.1 GCA_002068815.1 Firmicutes bacterium ADurb.Bin467
GGGCGCGCTCAAGACGCTTCGACAGAGCGGCATCGACGCCGTCGTGCTCGTCGGCGGCGGGCGCGCGGCGACCCTTCCGACGGTGGGGTTTGCGTCCGGGTACGACTACGACCGGCTGCGCGCCTCGGGGCTGCCCTCGTCGGCGTTTCGGTACGCGGTCGAGCTGTCCTCCGAAAGCGTATCGTTTACAGCCGGCGGAGAGACCTATGCGCTCCCCGGGGGCGGCGTGCGCTTCGAGACGCCCATGGAGGTGGAGCCATGAAGAGGGCATGGACGGCGCTGCTCGCGCTCGCGCTCCTGACCGCGCCCGCGTCGGCGGAGGCGAAGTTCGAGGGAACCGTCGTCGCCGGGGAGGCGTTCGCGGTGTGGGCGGAGTACGGCGGCAGGGTGTCGGAGGTCTCCGCGGAGGCGGGCGACCTGGTTTCGGTCGGGGAGGCGCTTATGGCGCTCGAGACGACGAAGGTATTCGCGACGCGCGACGGAACCGTCGCGAAGGTGTTCGCGGAGGCGGGCGAGGACGCAACGGAGGCGACGGAGGACTACGGAAGCGCGATCGCGGTGGCGCCGGTGAATAAATATACAATCTACATGACGGTCGACGGCGCGTACGACAGCGCGACGACGAAGCGCATTCAGATGGGTGAGACTCTGTACCTCAAGTGCACGAAGAACGGCACGCACCGCGGCGTCGGGATCGTGACCGAGGTGGACAACGACGAGTACACGATCCTGTGCACCGGCGGCAGCTTCTCAAACGGCGAGACGATCTACGCCTACCGCGATTCGGCGTATGCGAGCAGGCAGAGGGTCGGCGAGGGCACGGTCATCGCGACGGATGTCGACCTATACGCGGCGGACGGCACGGTCGTAAAGTGCCACGTCGCGGACGGGGACGAAGTCGAGCGCGGCCAGCTCCTGATGGAGGTCGCGGGCGGCGCGCCGACGGACGAGGGCTGGAACGGCGGCCGCGTCGGGGCGGAGACCGGGGGCATCGTGCTCTGCGTGCTCGCCTCCGCGGGCGACAGCGTCTCGCAGGGCCAAGCCGTGGCGACGCTCTGCCGCGCGGACGGGCTCGAAATCGCGTTCGCCGTGCCCGAGGCGGAGCTCTCGGAGGTCCAGGAGGGCGCGCGCGCGACGGTCGAGCTCCCGGGCACGCACGAGGCGTACGAGGGCACCGTCGAGCGGATGCTGTACAGTGCCGAGGAAGGCGAGGCGGCGTATATGGCCTACGTGCGGCTTACCGCCGGGGCGGAAACGCTCGCGATCGGACGGAACGTCACCGTGCGCGTCGGGGACCCGCAATAGAGCGCCATGTTCGAAGCGCGCCCCTCTTGGGGCGCGCTTCGCGCATCCTTCCGTCGCTGCCCCCTATGCGCGCCCGCGCTTCAGAATCGGATAATCCCCGCTGTCGAGGCCCGTGCAGCCGATGTGCGGCGTGTCCGGGGAGCTGTTTTTGCCGTGCCAATCCGAGCTGCCGGTGACAAGCAGCCCCCGGGAGACCGCCATGCGCCGGTATTTTCCGCGCTCCACCGGCAAATGGCTCGGGTGGTAGACCTCGAGCCCCTCGACGCCCGCGTCGATCAGATTCAGGACGACATCGTCGTCGCCGATGCTCTTCGGGTGCGCGACGACCGGTATCCCGCCGGCCGCCCGGATGATGTCGATCGCGTCGTAGGCGGTCGTCGTCTCGGTCTCGATGAATTCCGCGCCGGTGGGCAGGAAGAAGCGGCGGAACAGCTCGCGCAGGCTCATGTCCAAAGCGGCCGCGCCGTCCCTCTCCATCGCGTCGGCGACGTGCACGCCCGAGAGCCGCGGCTGGTCGGGATGCAGCTCGAGCACCCGCTCCCAGTCGTACGAAATGACGCCCAGCTCCCGCGCGCGCTCGAAGTTGACCCGGGTGTTCTCGGTCTTTTCGGCGGAAATCCGCGCGATGAACGCGCCGAGCGCGGGGTTCGCGATGTCGATGCAGTACCCCAGCATGTGCAGAAGCCGCCGGTTGCAGACGGTGGAAATCTCGATCGCCGGGATCAGCGACACCGAGGGGTGGGGGAGGCGTTTCAGCGCCTCCGCAACGCCCCGGACGGAGTCGTGGTCGGCGATCGCGATCGCGCGGATACCGCGCGCCGCCGCAAGCTCGATCAACTCGCCCGGCGCGTCGGTGCCGTCCGAAAACGTCGAGTGGATGTGCAGATCGGCATACATTCAAACTCCCCCTTTCAACGAAGAACCGGGCGGAGACGCTTCATCCCCGTCCGGCTCTGTTGTCCTGGCCTATTCCTTCGCGACCGCCGCGTACAGGCCCCTGCCCGCGATGGCGGCCGTCCAGTGCGGCCTCGCGATTCCGTCCGCCGACGGGCCCTCGCCGTGCGCCGCGGGCAGCAGGCTCGCCTCGCCCTCGGCGAGCACGGGCGGCTCCTCCGCGGGCGCCTCGGCCGGTTCCTCCGCAGGCACCTCCGCAGGTGCCTCGGTCGGCGCTTCGGGATCGCCCGCGGGTTCGGGCGGGATCGTCGGCTCCTCGGGGGTCTCGTCCTCCGGGATCGGGGTCTCCGCCGCGCTTTCCGGCGCGGCCGTGGGCTCGAAGCCCCCTTCGGCCGCGGCAAACTGCGTCAAAAGCAGGCAAAGGATCAACAAAATCGCCAGACACTTCCTCTTCACGGGCTGCGCCCCCTTCATGTTCATGCCGTCGTCGTCGCGCTGCCGGTTGGAGTCCGGTAATCGCCTCTATGTATCTGTTTGTCGCTGTATAGACATGGAATTGACCGTATTTTTTCACCATTATAAACCCTTCGCCCCGATAAATCAACCTTCCCGGGCGGTGAAATTTTCCACAAGCCACCTCCGCGGCGCGGACGGAGCGCCGCACCGGGTCCCTCCATTGTATGAAGGCGGGGCGGAATGCCGCCCGCCCCCGGTGCCAAAAATAGGGCGGCGGCGGGAATGCCGCCGCCGCCGAGGGAGAAGCTCTATCCCGATGCCTTTGTGTTGGGGTTCGACACGCTCACGACGCAGGTCGCGGTCTTGCCGTTGTACGCCGCCGTGGCCGTGATCGTCGCCTCGCCGGGCTTGTTTGCCACGACCACCCCGTTTTCCACCGTCGCGACCGTCGGGTCGCTGCTCACCCACGCCACCTCTTTGTGCGTCGGGCTCGACGGGCTGAATACGGGCTTCAGCGTGAGGGCCTGCCCCGGCGCAAGGCTCGCGCTCTTTGCGGACAGGCTCATGGAACTCAACCCCGTGATCACCGCCACGGTAAATCTCTTGTACTTCGTCTTGTCGTGGTTGGACGTCGCCGTGATCGTCACCGTGCCGAGCTTGACGCCGGTCACGACGCCGGTCTGCGAGACCGTCGCGACCTTGTAATTCGACGTCGACCACATGAACTCCTGCAGCGCGTCCGCAGGCAGCGCCGACGCGGTCAGCTGCACCTTGCCCTTGAGCTCGACCTCGCCCTTGCCGGTGATTTCGACGCTTTCCGTCGCCATCACGACCTTGATCGCGCAGGTCGCCGCCTTCCCGTTGTGCGTCTTCGCGGTGATCACGGCGTCGCCGAGCGCGACCGCGGTCACGACCCCGTTCGCGACGGTCGCGACACCTTCGTTGCTGCTGGTCCAGGTGACCTCCTTGTGCGCGGCGTTCCACGGGCTGACGGCCGCCGTCAGCGTTTTCATTTCCTCCGGCTTCATCACGAGCCGCGCAGAGGAGAGCCGGACGCCGCTCGCGCCGGTGATCACCGCCACGGTAAACGTCATAAACCTGCCGCTTCCGTCCTTCGCCGTCGCCTTGATCGTCGCCGAGCCGAGCTTCACGCCGGTCACGAGGCCGGTCTGCGAGACCGTCGCGACCTTATAATTTGAGGTCGCCCACGTGAAGTCCTGCCGCGCGCCCTCCGGCAGCGCCGACGCGGTCAGCTGCACCTTGCCCTTGGGCACGACCTCGCTCTGGCCGGCGATCGCAATGCTCTGCGCGGGCGGATACACCCTGACGGCGCAGGTTGCAATCAGGCCGTTGTGCGCCTTCGCGGTAATCACGGCCTCGCCCGGCGCGACCGCGGTCACGACGCCGTTTGCGACCGTCGCGACGCCGGTACTGCTGCTCGTCCATTCGACGCCCGTGTACTTGGGCTTTGACGGCGAGAGCGCCGCCTTCAGCGCGGCGGTTTGCGAGGTCGTCAGCGCGAGCTGCGCCGCGGACAGCTTGATGCCGGTCACGCCCTGGTAGACCGTCACGGTGGCGGAGTCCTTCACGCCGCTTCCGTCCTTCGCCGTCGCGGTGATGACCGCCTTGCCCGCCTTGACGCCGGTCACGAGCCCGTTTGCGTCCACCTTCGCGATCCTTGTGTCGCTCGACGACCAGCGCAGATCGGGATAGTGCGCGTCCGACACGCTCGCCTCGAGCTTCAATGTCTTTCCGATCTCCACCTCGGCGGTATCCGGCAGCACGCTGATGCTGCTCACGGGCACCGTCACGGATACGGGGATGACCTTCGTCACGCCGTTGCGCGCGGTGATGCGCAGCGTCGTCTCGCCCGGGTTGAGGCCGGTGACTTCGCCGTATACCGACACCCGCGCGTAATAGTCGTGGCCGATCGCCCATTCCAGATAGGCCGCGCCGGGAAGCGCGGACGCCTTGACGGCGACCGTGCGCCCCACGAACACATGCACGCTCGGCGGGCACGAGATGCCCGTCACCGGCCGGACGAACGCGAGATCGACGCTGTCGCTCATCCCGGTTCCGTCCTTCGCGGTGGCCGTGATCTTTGCG
>MWAC01000201.1 GCA_002068815.1 Firmicutes bacterium ADurb.Bin467
GGCGGAGCTGTACCCGCTTCTGGAAAATGGCATGGCGCACTACGCCGGCAAGCTCCGGGAGGCGCTCGGGAGGGACGTCTCGAACTTCCCCGGCTCGGGCGCGGCGGGGGGGATGGGCGCGGCGCTCGGCGGCGTGCTCGGCGCGCGCATGCGGCCCGGCATAGACGCCGTGCTCGACGCGGTCGGCTTCGACGCGCTGCTCGAGGGCTGCGACCTCGCGATCACCGGCGAGGGGCGCATCGACCGCCAGTCGGTCGAGTTCGGCAAGGTGCCGACCGGCGTCGCGAGGCGCTGCAGCGCGCGCAATGTGCCGGTCGTCGCGATCGTCGGCGGCATCGGGGACGGCGCGGACGCGTTTTACGACATCGCGCAGGCTTCGATCTTCCCGATCGTCGACCGCCCGATGCCGCTCGAGCGCGCGATGGCCGACGCGCGCGCGCTGTTTGCCGACGCGGCGGACAGGCTGTTCCGAACGCTCAAGATCGGCATGCGGCTCAAGGGCTGAACAATAAAAAGGCGGAGGGCCTCACGCGAGGCCCTCCGCCTTCGTTTTTGAATGGAGCATCCCCCCGAAGTTGAACAGCAGCACGCCGAGCAAGATGATCGAGCCGCCGACGACCGTCGGGAGGTCCGGCTTCTCTCCGGCGAGCGCGAACGCCAATATGCTCGACAACAGCGGCGTCACGAACATGTAGTTGCTGACCGACGACGAAAGCTTCGCCTTCTTGAACGCCTGCGACCACGTGCCGTAGCCGATCGCGCTCGAGAACACGCCGAGCACCGCGATCATCAGAAGCTGCGTGGGCGACGCGGTCTGCGCCTCGCGCACGGCGCCCGGCGCGAATACAGAGAGCATCAGCGTTCCCGCGAAGATGCCGTACGCCGAGGTCTGCAGCCCCGAGTACGTCTTTGTGAGCCTTCGCTGCAGGAGGTTGTAGCAGCTCAGCGAAAGCGCGCCGGCGAACAGCCACAGAAGCCCCGGGTTGAACGAGAACACGCCGTCCATCAGCGTCAAAATGACGACGCCCGAGAACTCGACCGCGGTCGCGATCCACTGGAACGCGCGCAGCTTTTCGCGGTAGACCACGCGCGCGAGCAGCGCCGTCAGCACCGGCACGGTTGCGAGTATCGTGCTGCCGGTCGCCGCCGTCACGGTCTCGCAGCCCTTGTTGAACAGGACCACGTAGAGCGCGAACCCGAGCGCGCCGGCGAGCAGAAACCACTTCAGGTCGGCAAGCGCCGGCGGCTTTATCCTTGCGACGAACACGACCGCGACGAGCGCCAGGGACGCGGCGAGATACCGCAAAAATCCGACCGAGAACGCGGAGAAATGCTGCATGGCCATGCGTGTGAACACAAACGCCAGCGACCAGAACAGTATGGTCGTGATCGCGTAGGGGTGGAAGCTGTCCCTGAATTTCAAAGGAATCGCCGCCGTTCGCATTTGTTTTCCCATATTGTTATACCAATCCAGAATATTAATCCCTCGTCGCGCCGGGTCTTTTCGCGCAGAACCGTGCCGCCCTCCGCTCAACGCAGCTCCGCTACGTATCGCTCCGGCTTCTGGTTCTGCATCGAAAACCCCTCGGCCCTTTGGAGGTATTTCTATTCTTTCTTGGTATTAAAGCACAAAAGTCCCCGTTCCGAAATGTCACGGACATGAAGGATGGATTAAATTTGCCGTTGACAGCCATCGGGGGCGGTTGCTAGAATGGCGGTGGGTGGAAGTCGCCTCGCAATACCTGTGTCAACCGTGTTAAGCGCAATCCGGAAACCGAAAGAAATTTTGCTCAAACGATTTGAAAAACGATTGTTTGCGGAAATCGGCCGCAATTCTTTACGGATTTGCTGGAATAAAATACAATGAATCGGGGAGGGGCTCTCATGGACGCGACGGATTTGAAGATACTGAAATGCCTGATGCGAAACGCCCGCCTGAGCGCGAAGGCGGTGGGGAATGTGATCGGCCTTTCGACCTCCGCGGTCATCGAGCGGATACGCAAGATGGAGGCGTCCAAAGTCATCCTCCGGTACACGGTCGTCGTGGACGAGAAGAAGATCGGCCACGATATCACGGCGTTCATCTCGGTCAACCTGGAGCACCCGAAGTACAACGACAGCTTCCGAAAGCGCGTCAGCCTTCGGCCCGACGTCGTCGAGTGCTACTACATGACCGGCGAGTACGACTATCTGCTCAAGGTCGTCACCCGCAACAGCCAGACGCTCGAGGATACGCTGAAGTACGTCAAGTACATCACCGGCGTGTCGCGGACGCTGACCTTGCTCGTGCTCGACGCCGTGAAGAGCGAATCGGTGCTTTTGGAGAATCTGACGGACGGCTAGAGGAGGAAAAGGCCATGCGAATCGGCGTCGTCAAGGAGATCATGCACGGGGAGGGGCGCGTCGCGGCGACCCCGGAGACGGTCGGGATGTACATACGGGACGGTTTTTCGGTGCTCGTCGAGCGCGGAGCCGGCGCGGGCTCGCTGTTTTCGGACGGGCAATACGCGGCGGCGGGCGCGGAGGTCGTTTCGGACGCGAGGGAGGTCTACCGCCGCGCGGACGCCGTTTTGAAGGTCAAGGAGCCGCTCTACAACGAGGCCGCCGGCATGCACGAGATCGACATGATGCGCGCGGGGCAAATCCTGATCGCGTTCATCCACCCGGCGTCGCCGGTCAACCACGATATGGTTCGCAGGATGGCGGAAAAGGGCGTCACGGGGCTGACGCTCGACGGCATCCCGCGCATTACCCGCGCGCAGAAGATGGACGCGCTGACCTCGATGTCGACCTGCGCGGGCTACAAGGGCATGCTGATCGCCGCGAACGACTTAAAGAAATTCGTGCCGCAGATCTTCTGCGCGGTCGGCGCGATCAAGCCGTGCAGCGCGCTCGTCGTCGGCGCGGGCGTCGCGGGCCTGCAGGCGATCGCGACCGCGAAGCGATTGGGCGCGGTCGTCCACGCTGCCGACATCCGCCCGGACGCGGTCGAGCAGGCGAGGAGCCTCGGCGCGAAGATCGTAGACCTCGGCGTTCCGAAGGAGGCGGCGGTCGGCGAGGGCGGCTACGCGAACAGCCTGTCCGCCGAGTGGCTTTCGAAGGAGCGCGAGGCGCTTGCGCGCGCGGTTCCGGAGATGGACATCGTGTTTCTGTCCGCGCTCGTGCCGAGCAAGCTCGCGCCGGTGCTGGTCACGCGCGAGATGGTGAAATCGATGAGGCCCGGCTCCGTCATCGTCGACATCTCGGTCGACCAGGGCGGAAACTGCGAGGCGACCGTGCCCGGCGAGACGGCGGTCGCCGACGGCGTCGTCATCGAGGGGATCAAGAACATCCCCGGCATGCTCCCGACGAGCGCGACGTGGATGTTCGCGAACAACGTCTACCACCTCGTCAAATACCTCTCGAAGGGCGCGGAGCTCGCGCTGGATATGCGCGACGAGATCGTGCGCGGGATTCTCACGACGCACGGCGGTGACG
>MWAC01000202.1 GCA_002068815.1 Firmicutes bacterium ADurb.Bin467
CTTCGGGAGCACAAGGACTTTCTGCCGGAGCTCGACTTCGTCGCCGTGCACGGCGCGGAAATTGTCGGAAGCATATTGTACAGCCGATCGCGCGTCGAGGACGTCATGACGATCACATTCGGGCCGGTCAGCGTGCTGCCGGTCTACCAGCGCATGGGCGTCGGGAGCGCGCTGATCTGGCACACGCTGTCCCTTGCGAAGGAGATGGGGCACCGCGCGGTGCTGATCTACGGGAGCCCCGACTACTATCCGCGCTTCGGCTTCCGGCCGGGCAAGCACTTCAACATCCGCACGTCCGACAACATGTACGCCGCCGCGCTGCAGGCGCTCGAGCTCGCGCCCGGCGCGCTCAAAGGCGTCGCAGGCCGGTTTTTCGAGAGCGACGCGTTCGAGGTCGACGTCCGGGCCTCGGAGGCGTTCGACAAGGGCTTCCCGCGCCGCGAGCGCAGGGCGACCGGGACGCAGCGGGAATTTCAAAAGATCGCCAGCATGCGCGAGCCGTACAAGGGCTGAGCCGCATTGCGGCCGCTTTATTCCCGCTCATTTTCACGTTAACCCAAATTTCGCCGTTCTTCCCGCGCGGAGCGCCTTGTCCCGCGTGGGTTTTTCAATTATAATAAAGGGTGGAAACTTGGGTGGAAGGATGACGAACATGTGCGATCCCCTGATTCAGCTGATCGTTCCGGCCGATCAATCCATGATGCTTGTCATACGGCTCGCGACGGCGGGCGCGCTCGCGCGCGCGCAGCTGACGGTGGACGCGATCGACGACCTGAAGATGGCGGTCGAAGAGGCGTGCACGCTGATGATCTCGCAGGAATGCCCGCCGACGAAGCTCTACCTCGAGTTTTTCCGCCGCGAGAGCGCGATGGACATACACGTCCACGGCGAGCCCGGCGCGGTGTGCGTCTGCGGGATGGACGAGGGCGAGCTGGACGTCGTCTGCGCGATACTCAATGCGCTCTCGGACGCGGCCGAGATCGACTTTGCGGACGGAAGGATCCGAAACATCTTGCTTACAAAAGATCTTTCGCGCTAGAGGGAGGATTTGTCTATGCGCAATCCGGCGCAGCACCCTCCCTTCGATGCGGAGCGGCTGCTCAGAGAATATGCGCGCACCGGGAATCCGGCGATTCGCGACAAGGTCGTCGAGGCGCACCTCTACATCGCCTCGATCATCGCGAAGCGTTTTTCCGGGCGCGGCGTGGAGTACGACGACCTCTACCAGGTGGCCTCGCTGTCGCTTTTCAAGGCCATCGAGCGATACGATCCCGAGCGCGGCGTGAAGTTCTCGAGCTTCGCGACGCCGACGATGGTCGGGGAGGTCAAGAACTACTTCCGCGACCGCTCCCGGCTGATTCGGCTGCCCCGGCGAGGCGGAGAGCTGATCCGCTCGGTCGAGAGGGCGCGGGAGGCGCTGACCGCCGAGCTCGGCCGCCAGCCGAACGCGGACGAGCTCGCCGAGCGCGCGGGGGCGGAGATCGACGACGTGCTCGAGGCGCTCGAGATGCGCGGCGCCGCGAGCCCGATATCGCTCGACGCGCTGCCCATGGAGGACGAGGAAAACGCGCCGCTGAGCGCGTTCCTCGGCATGGAGGACCAGGGCTACGAGCGGTTCGAGCGCGGCGACATGTTGAAGCGCGCGATGGATTCCCTGGACGAGCGCCAGCGCGAGATTATCCGCATGCGCTTCTTTGAGAACAGGGGCCAGCGCGAGGTCGCGCAGGCGATCGGGGTTTCGCAGATGTCGGTGTCCCGCGCGGAGCGGGTTGCGCTCTCGAAGCTCAGGGACGCGCTTTCGGAAAGCGAGGAAAAGGGATGAACATCGGCTTTATCGGGTCTGGAAACATGGGCGGCGCGATCGCGCGCGGCATCGTAAAGAGCGGCGCGGTCGGTGCGCGTGCGGTTTTCGTATACGACACGAACCCTTCGGCCCGCGAGGCGCTCGCGAAGGACACCGGGGCGACGGCGGTCGAAAGCCCCCGGAAGCTCTCGGACCATGCCGACATACTCGTGCTCGCGGTCAAGCCCGTGTACGCCAGGGCCGCGGTCGAGGCGTTCGGGGACGCTCTCTCCGGCAAGGCGGTCGTGTCGATCGTCGCGGGGCTCCCCGGCGGCACGCTCAAGAAATTGCTTCCGGCCAATACGCGCTATCTGCAGACGATGCCGAACACGCCGGCGCTGGTCGGCGAGGGCGTGACCGCGCTCTCGGAGGAGCACACGCTGACCACCGAGGAATTTGCGTTCGTGAAAAGGATGTTCGAGTCCGTCGGGCGCGTCGCAACGCTTCCGGAGCGGCTGATCGAGGCCGAGTCCGCGCTCGCGGGCAGCGGCCCGGCGTACGCGGCGATGTTCATCGAGGCGCTCGCGGACGGCGGCGTGCTTCTGGGCCTGCCGCGCGCGCAGGCGATGGAGATGGCGGCGCAGACCTTGATCGGCACGGCGAAATTGATGCTCGGGACCGGCAAGCACCCGGGCGAGATCAAGGATATGGTGTGTTCGCCGGGCGGCACGACGATCGAGGCGGTGCGCGCGCTCGAACAGGGCGGCTTCCGCGCGAGCGTCATCGGCGCCGTGTGCGCGGCCGGGGAAAAGGCGCTGAGGTTGAAGCGCGAAGCGGAGAAGGGGTAGCCGATCGGTATGAAGTGGATTGCGAGCGCCGCATTCGGCCTCGAGGGGATGACCGGGCGCGACCTGAAGCGCCTCGGCGCGGAAAACGTGAAGGTGATGGACGTCGGCGGCGCGATGTTCGAGGGCGGCTTCGAGACGGCGTTTCAGGCAAACCTCTGGCTGCGCACGGCCGACCGCGTGCTGCTCGTGATGGGGCAGTTTCAGGCGAAGAGCTTTGAGGAATTGTTTCAGGGGATCAAGGCGATCGCGTGGGAGGAGCTGCTCCCCGAGGACGCGCGCTTCCCGATCCGCGCGAAGTGCGTGCGCTCGACCCTGATGAGCCCGTCGGACGTGCAGAAGATCGCGAAGCGCGCGATCGTCGAGCGGATGAAGCTTCAGCACGGCGTCGACTGGTTCCCCGAGACCGGCGCGCTGTTCCAGGTGGACGTGTCGATCCGGAACGACGAGGTGACCGTCTCGATCGACGCGTCCGGCGAGCCGCTCTCGAAGCGCGGCTACCGCACGTGGAACGGCGAGGCGCCGCTCCGGGAGACGCTCGCCGCGGCGCTGGTCCTGCAGAGCGGCTGGCACCCGTGGCAGAGGCTCTACGACCCCTGCTGCGGCACCGGCACGATCTTGATCGAGGCCGCGTTCATCGCGCTGAACCGCGCGCCGGGGCTCGAGCGGGGGTTCGCGATGGAGGAGTGGCCGTGCGTCCCGAGGGAGAAGCTCGACGAAATCCGAAGCGCCGCGCGGCAAAAGTATGAGGAGTGCCTGTCCCGGCCGCTGAGCGTCTCGGGCTCCGACATCGACCCGGAGGCGATCGAGCTCGCGCACAGGCACGTCAGGCAGGCCGGGCTCGAGGGCAGGATCGAGCTCTCCGTGAAGGACATGCGCGACTACTTCGTTAGGTCCTTTTACAAGGATCACGTCCAGCGGTACAAGAAGCGCCCGATCTACTGGCTGTTCTCCAGCCCCAA
>MWAC01000203.1 GCA_002068815.1 Firmicutes bacterium ADurb.Bin467
ACGGGGAAGCTCACGAAGCTCGAGACGCGCGTCGAGGAGAGCGAGGAGGGCGAGGACGCCGACCTCAAGATCGACGCCGAGGTCGCGATCTCGGTCAAGGCGATCGTCAAGAGCGAGACCGAGGCGCTGAACGACGCCTACACGACGCGCGGCCCGGCGCTTCTGAGCAGCCGGCAGTCGATCACGCCCTGCGTCGCGATCGACCGCGTGCAGTCGAACGAAATCTTCCGCGGAACGCTGCTGCTCCCCGAAAGCGCGCCGGGCGTCGGGACCGTGCTCGCGGTGCGCGTGCGGCCGGTCGTCGGCGGCTGGGAGGTCAACGCCGGGAGGACGGCGATCGAGGGGCTTCTCGAGGCGACGGTGCTCTACATGCCCGGCGGCTCCGACCGCGTCGCGTCGGCGCAGAGCGAGCTGCCGTTCTCGGTGACGGTCTCGGGCGAGCTGAACGGCGACTCGTGGCTGACGGTCGAGCCGATCTCCGCGGAGGCGAACGCGCTGATGAGCGACCGCCTCGAGCTCAAGTGCGCGCTGTCGATCGCCGCCGAGACCCGCAGGACGCAGGCCTACGACCTGGTCTCCGACGTGCAGGAGGGCGAGGACGTCAAAAAGCGGCCCGGAATCGTGCTGTTCTGGCCGAACGAGTCGGACGACGTATGGTCGGTCGGCAAGCGGTACAACGTCCCCGTGCACGAGGTGCTCGCGATGAACGGGGGCTCCGAGGTCCTCAAAAAGGGCAAGGCGATCGTGCTCAAAATCTAGCTCCAAAACGCCGACCGCCGCGCGAACAGCATCGCGCGGCGGTCGACTTTTCGGGATGCGAACCAGGGGCAGGCTTTCGCCCGCCCCCTTCCACCAATCGTCAGCTTCCAAGCTGCGTCTTCATCTGCTGGAATTTCTGCCTTGCGGCGTCGATCTCCTGCTTGGGCGCGGGCTTGGTCTGATACCATCCCATCTGCTGCATCTTGTCAAAGACGCTAAACTGGTTCTGAACGCAATCGTTGAAATTGGTGCTCAAAACCTGCCGCAAATTGGGACAGGTAGCTTCAGGAATAAACGTCGAATAGGAACTTATGAGGTATTTCTCCTGCGAGAGCAGGTCCTCCATACGGTCCTGATCGCTCAGCGTGCAGTTTCCCACCTGATTGTTCATCACAAATCCCCTCCTTACACGTGGCTGTTCAGATAGTTGAACAGTCGGTCGTACCGCTGGCGGTGGCTTGCGGCCAGCTGGTTTGCCAGATTCTTGAGCTGCGCGTCCTGAAAGGTACTTGCGTAGTGTTCCGCTTTCTTGCACGCGAGAAACTCGTGCTGCATCTGGTCCTCCAGAATGGTAAGGCTCTTGGTCTGAATCGCGGTGCTGCCTGCTGTCATTGTTCATTCCCTCCTGTCGATCGGATGGGCTTAGCATGTGCGCCGCAAAGCGGCGGCATACTTCCAAATTAATACATTCCGATCTCGAGGAAATTAAGAAAGTCGAACTTTTTGCCCCGGGCGCTGCTAAGACGCGCCCCGCTGTGGTATAATATGGCCCGATATGAATAAAATGCCTTCAAAAACGACAAAACGCTTCGGGCTGGAGATGCTGTTCCTGGTCGTGCTGATCGCGGCGACGTTCTATTTCATTTTGCGCGGCTGCGACATACGGGATATCCTTGCCACAATCGCCGCGGCGAATCCGTGGATGATTTTTTTGGCGCTTTTGTCGATGTTCGCCTACCTCTTCTGCGGCGGCGCGTCGATGGCGGTTTTGATGCAGTCGATGGGCGCCGCGATGGGACCGCTGCGCTGGCTCAAATACCACCTGATCGAGTTCTTCTTCAGCGCGCTCACGCCTTCGTCCAGCGGCGGCCAGCCGATGGAGGTCCTCGTGATGCGCGACGATGGTTACAAGATAACCGAGTCCACCGCCGTGCTGCTCGTCGTCGCGGTGCTGTTTAAGTTCGCGATGTTCGTGCTGTTTTTCAGCCTCTACTTCTTCAATTTCCTGTTTTTGCACGCGCAGGTCGTCAGCATGTGGTTTTTGTTCGCGCTGGGGCTGACGCTGAACCTCGCGCTGATCGTGATCATCATGATGGCGCTCTACGCGCAGCGGACGATCCAGAGGATGTGCCTGTGGTTTGTGCGCCTGCTCGCCCGCATGAAGCTCGTGAAGCACTCCGAGGCGCTGATCGAGCGGCTCAACAACTGGCTCGACGGCTTTCACGGCTGCGCGACGTTCATGCGCGAGCACCCGTGGCCGGTGTTCCGGAGCTTCGTGATCACCGTGTTCCAGCGCGTGTTCTTCCTGCTGATCCCCTACCTCGTCTACCGCTCGCTGGGGCTTCGGGCCGTGACGGTCTGGCAGATGATGGGTCTGCAGCTGCTGCTTTCGATCTCGGTGGAATTGATGCCGCTGCCCGGCGCCGTCGGCGCGAGCGAGAGCGCGTTTCTCGTGCTCTACGACGCGATCTTCGGCCCGAAATACGTGTATTCGGCGCTGATGCTCTCGCGCGGCATCAGCCACTACCTCGTGCTCGTGATCTCCGGCATCGTCGTGCTCGGAACGCGCTTCGCGCAGAGCCGCGAGAAGAGGATGCGGCTGCAGGAGGAATAAAAAAAGCGCCGGGACAGCCCCGACGCCTCTATCGATTTCCGTCCCGCGTGAAGAACGCGAGGTTTCCGATCGCCTTGTAGAGATACTCGCCGCCCCATGGATTCCCGGCGTCCGTATTTTGGAAGTACATCACGTCCCCCGGGAGCGCGCGCTTCCCCGAGAGCGCCTCGTGCGCCGCGCGGAGGCTGTCCGCGTCGTAGCGCGTGCCGGCCGGGAACTGGTGCTTTTCCGCGAGGACGCCCAGGAGCGTATCCGCGTGCCACGGGCTCTCGAGGCGGTTCATCGCGACTGTCGCCACCGCGAGCTTCGCCTCGTAGCTCTCGTCCCGCGCGATCGCGTAGACGGCGCGCGCGAGCTGAACCGTCGCGCGGTCCTCCGTAAATGTCAGGGAGGGCAATGC
>MWAC01000204.1 GCA_002068815.1 Firmicutes bacterium ADurb.Bin467
CGCGCTTGCCGGCGGCGTCACCCGAACCGCCGCGGGCATCGCGGCGGCGGTGTTCTTCGGGCTTCTGAACGCGCTGATCTTCAAGCCGAAGGCGAAGCCGTAGGGCAATCCGCCCGGAAATGCAGGGTTGCGCTTTTCGGAATCCAAATTTGCCGGGCGCTACGGCATTGCAGACGGAAACGCAGCGAGGCGGCGGCGCGGGATCGGCCTTGCGGCCGCCTCAACCGAACGAAGGATGCGGCCCCCAATTGAAAATGAATCGTCTGCGGAAGCCTCCTGCATCCTCGGGGAGAACGGAGCCCTCGGCGACTTGCCCCCGGTCCCCGGGGGCGCTTGTTTTGGCGATCTTGGTGTTGACGAATCGCCTGAGCCGGTATATCATAGAAAAAAATGGTTCGGGGGGTAAACGGCATGCGGCTGGGCGCGCTGGAGGCCGGCGGGACCAAGATGGTCTGCGCCGTCGGAAACGAAAGCGGGGAGATTTTCGAGCGGGAGAGCTTCCCGACGCGGGACCCGGAGGCGACGATCGCGGACATCCTCGCGTTTTTTGACGGGAAGGACATCGAGGCGCTGGGCGTCAGCTGCTTCGGGCCGCTGGACCTGAACGAGGCTTCCCCGTCGTTTGGAAGCATCACGACGACGCCGAAGCTCGCCTGGCAGTACGTGCCGCTGCGCGCGCGGCTGCAGCAGGCGCTCAGGGTCCCGGTCGGCATCGACACCGACGTCAACGGCGCGGCGCTCGGCGAGGTGCTGCTCGGCGCGGGGAAGGGGCTTCAGAGCCTCGTGTACTTCACCGTCGGCACCGGCATCGGCGGCGGATATTACTATCAGGGAAAGCTGCTGCACGGGCTCGTGCACCCGGAGATGGGCCACATCTTGCTCAGGCCGCACCCGGACGACCCCGCGCCGCGCGGCTTCTGCCCGTTCCACGACGGCTGCCTCGAGGGGCTGGCCTGCGGGCTCTCGATGGAGAGGCGCTGGGGCGTGCCGGGCAGGGAGCTCCCGCCGGAGCACATCGCCTGGGCGATCGAGGCCGAGTACCTCGCGCAGATGTGCGTCGCGGCCGCCGTCATGCTGTCGCCGGAGAAGATCGTGCTCGGCGGCGGCGTGATGCAGCAGGAGCGGCTGCTCCCGATGGTCCGCGCGCGCACGCACGAGATGCTCAACGGCTACGTCGCGCACCCGGCGCTCGTCGAGGACATCGAGCACTACATCGTCGCGCCCGCGCTCGGCGCGAACAGCGGTGCGGTCGGCGCGCTTCTGCTGGCCGAGCGGTCGCTCAGGTGAAATCGCGTGGCGACGGGGGGGGTCCGACCATCCCTTGACCGTTTGAAAACCCGACACAGACAGCGATGCGGTCTGCGCGCTGGAAAGCGATCTCCGAGGTGAAATTGCATGGCAACGAGAGGCAGTCTGAGCATCCCCTGGCCGTTTGAAAAGATGGTCGTTCGGCTGAACACCGACACGAACCTGCTCAAGCTCATCGCGATCATCACAATGCTGATCGACCACGCGGGCAAGATGCTGTTTCCGCAGTACCGCATACTGCGCATCATCGGGCGCCTCGCGTTCCCGATGTTCGCATATTGCCTTGCGGTCGGCGCGGTGTTCACGAAGGACATGGGGCGCTACATCTCGCGCATCGTGTTCCTTGCGCTGATCTCGCAGCCGATATACGCGGTGGCGCTCGGCCACGCGCCGGCCTCGATGTACGCGGTGTCCTTCGCCGAAAACCCGGTCGGCGCGGCGTTCAATTTCTACGTCCGGAGCTGGAGCTACCCGAGCATACTGCTGTCGCTGACATTGGGGCTCGCGATCCTGTGGTCGATCCGCGACCGGCATCTGGTGCTGACCGTCGGGCTTCTGCTCCTCGCCTGGATCATCCAGGACAGCCTCGACTACGGCTTCCGCGGGATCGTGCTGATGCTCGCGTTCTTCCTGTTCTGCTCGGCCCCGATCGTGTCGCTGCCGGTCGTCGCGGGCTACATGATCTGGTGGGGGATGCAGTCGCAGTCGTACACGGCGTTCGGCGTGTCGTTCGGGACGCAGATGTTCGCGGTCCTCGCGCTGCCGCTGATCTACATCCGCACGAACTCGCGCCTGAAGCTCAACAAGTGGGTGTTCTACCTGTTCTATCCGGCGCACCTCGCGCTGATCCTCGTGCTCGAGCGTCTCGCGGTGTTCGGGTAGCGATGTGCGGGGGTCTTTACACCGGACGGGGACCTTCCGGGAAGCGGTGCTGCGGACAGTTGAGATCCGCCCGGCGGGGACTTTCCCGAAACCGGGACGGCGGGCAATTCAAGTTGAAATTCGCGATTGTGTACCCCAAAAAAGAACCGACATGACCAGCTTCAAAATCCGTTCATGCTATCCCCAAAAAGGAAACATGCCCGACAGGTACCTTCCCAAACCGGCATGGCCGGCAATTATGATCTGGAATTTGCCCAATCCCTCTAAAAAGAACCGACACGACGGGCAACAGGGTTTCTAAACCCGTTTATGGCATCCCCAAAAAAGAAACTGCGCCCGGCAGGGACGTCCCGGGCGCTCTAGGATATTGCCTCGCTGTACATTATGCGGTCTTTTTTTCGGCGAGCGGTCCGAAGTAGCTGCCCGCCATGAAGTTGATCAGCCTGCGCATATCCGTCGGGTGGGAGACCCTGAGCTCGATCGTCGAGATGCCTCCGTTGCAGGACGCGGTCTCGAGCACCTCGCGCAGCAGCGTGTTGTTGCGGAAGTCCTCGCTGCGCCCGTCCGAGGAAGTGACCAGCACCGGGCCTTCGCAGGCGTCGACGGTCTCATAAAAACGCTTTGTGTCCTGGATGTTGAAAAGTTTCATGCTTTATCCCTCCTTGGAAAACCTTGGTCCCTGTGATACAATCATAGCGCGTCCGGCGTGGAAAGTCTATCCGGAAATCGCCGACAATTATCACGATCGCGACAAGGAGGCGGGCATATGCAGCAGATGACGTCGCTGACGCTCTCGGCGAACCGACGGGAGTCGGTTGTTCGGGGGACGCCGGGGTTCCCGTGCGCCGCGTACTTTTCGGACATCGCGCTGTTTCCGGCGAGCATGGTCTCCTGGCACTGGCACGAGGAGATCGAGCTCTCGATGGTTGTCGGCGGCGCCGCGCGCGTGCGCACCCGGGACGGGGAGTTCGTGCTGCGCGCCGGCGAGGGGATGTTCATCAACACCGGCGCGCTGCACGCGTTTGACATCGTCGGCGACGAGGGCTGCCGGATGATCATGCTCGTGCTCGACCACACGATGCTCTGCGGGAGCGAGGACAGCGTGTTCGCGAAGCGGTACGTGCACCCGCTGATCAGCTCCGGCGCGGTGAAGCTGATCCCGCTGAGCCCCGGCGTCGAGTGGCAGAAGGCGGTGCTTTCGTGCCTCCGGGAGGCGTTTCTGATCTACGACGAGGGGAGATACGGCTTCGAGCTGCTCGTGCGCGCGCGGCTGACCGAGTGCCTGTTCCACATCGTCCAGAACGCACGCGAGGCGATGCGCGCGTTCGAGGGCGCGGAGGGGGCGGGGGAGGAGCGCGTCAAGCAGATGCTCGACTTCATCCACCTGAACCACGCGCAGCCGATCTCGCTCGACGACATCGCGCAGTCGGCCAACGTCGGAAAGCGCGAGTGCCTGCGCGCGTTCCAAAAGACGCTCGGGATTTCGCCGATCGCGTATGTCCTGCGCTACCGGGCGTCCGTCTCGGCACAGCTCCTGATCGACACCGACCGCTCGATCGCCGACATCTGCTTCGAGGTCGGGTTCAACAGCCAGAGCCACTACGGGCAGATCTTCAAGCGATATTTCCTGTGCACGCCGAGGGAGTATCGGGAGAGGATGCGGAGGCTGTGACGGGGATTTGAGGCGGCCGAGGCGCGGGAGCCGGTCTCGGCGCAGCTCCGATCGACACCGA
>MWAC01000205.1 GCA_002068815.1 Firmicutes bacterium ADurb.Bin467
GCGGGGTTTTTTGTGGGGATTTTGGGGGTCGGGGGCGTTGGAGGGGCGTTGCAGCGAAATTCTTCGTTTAAAACCGCGGCATGTCGGGGCACGGGTGAAGAGGTTTCTGCCTAGAAAACTCGCTTGAGCCAGTAGTAACCCCAGCTGCCGGCCTCGCGGGCGCGGTTCATCCACTTTACGAAGAGCGGCTTCGGGGCTTCGGCGGAGATGCCGGACGCCTCGATGCCGAGGTCGCGCGCGGTCCACAGCGAACGCTCGAGGTGGTAGTCGCTGGTGACGACGATCGCGCTTTTCCAGCCGTTTTTGCGCATGATCTCGTGCGCGTTGCCGAGGTTCTCCCACGTGTCGGTCGATTTGGGCTCCAGAAACACGCGGTTTTCGGGCACGCCTTTTTTCACAAACCAGTCCCGCATGGCCTCGGCCTCGGTGGTCGGCTCGTCGCGGCCCCGGCCGCCGGTCACGATGATGTTCCGAGAGAGCCCGGACTCGTACGCCTCGAGCGCGGACTCGCAGCGGTAGCGCAGCGTGTCCGACAGGTTGCCGCTCATGTGCACCCGCGCGCCGAGCACGATGATGCAGTCCGACGCGACCGCGGTGCGCTCCGCGCCCGCGCGCCACGCGACCAGTCCGATAAGCGCCGCGGCGAACGCGATGCCCACCGCCGCCAGCGCGGCCATCCATTTCAACAAGCGCATCTTCTCCTCCAGGGGACCGTCCGCGCGGGAAGCTGCGGAACCCGGCGGGGTATGGTTGTCTCAAGCAGAGAGCCGAAGGGGCGATTTCGTGCGTTGAGAATATTGACGGCGTGGAGATGCTTCAACCCGCATGCGGGAACCGCGAGGGAGGCGGGAAACGAGCAGGCGGGGGCGATTCCCCGGAGGGTCGATCCTCGGTCGGGGAGCGCAAACGCGGGTTCCGCCGCGGGGGATCAGTCCTCGGTCAGGAACGCGGCGATCGCCTCCATCGTCTTTGTGCGGTTCGGGATGAGCACGGACATGCCGGAGACGGTCTGGGATTTGTAGCCGTTGTTGACGGGGATGCGCAGCTCCTCGAGCTCCGCGTCCTTGAGCGCGAACATCGCCGGTGCGAGCAGCGTCACGTCCTGCAGCGTGAGGTTGGTGAACACGTTGTCCATGTTGGCCATCGCGAGCGCGGCGAGCTGCATCATCGAGAGTTCGGTCAGCTTGCCGAAGATCTTCATGACGACCTCGCGCTGGCGCGCGGTGCGGCCGAAATCGCCGTCCTTCGTGCCGTAGCGGTAGCGCGCGTAGGCCTGCGCCTGCTTGCCGGTCATCAGCTGCTCGCCGGGCTTTTTCAGGAGCCCGTCGTTGACGTTGATGCCGAGGACCTTGTTGTCCTCCTTGATGACGGCGTTGATGCGATCGACGTAGTAGTCGCTCTCGACCGTCAGCGTGATGCCGCCGAGCTGGTCGATCAGGTTCGCGAGCATCGAGAAGTTCACGCCGACGTAGTAGTCGATGTGTATGCCGAAGTTCTTCTCGATGGTCTTCATCAGAAGCTCCGCCCCGCCGAACACGTACGCCGCGTTCAGCCGGTTGTTCTTGCGGCCGGGAATCTCGACGTAGATGTCGCGCATCAGGCTCAGCAGCTTGATCTTGTTGTTCTCGGTGTCGACGGTGGCGATGATCATCGTGTCCGAGCGGCCGGTCTTCTGGCCGGGGCGCGCGTCGATGCCCACGAGCAAGATGTGCTTCATCTCGTTGACGCGCGCAAGCGACGCCTCGAGAGCTTCGTTCATCGCGTCGTCGTTGAAGTCGATCTGTTCGCCCGGCTCGAGGAGCACCTCCTCCAGATAGCCTTCTTCGTCGATGGTGATCGAGGAGGCAAGCGCGGGGGTAAACATGAGGGCGACGGCCAGTACTGCCGCGAGCGCGCCCTGGAACAGCTTCTTCATTGGTTACACCTCGTACAATTTTTTCTCATTGTTTTTGACGTAGGAACCGATCGAACGGTTGCGTCCTAACAATAATATTACACCCCGCGCGCGCGGGAGTAAAGCGCCCGGGGTGATAATTAACGGTGCTATCTATAGAAACGCATATTTTTGGCGCAATGGGCGGCCGGCGGGGCGGGGGACGGCTGTTTCCATGTATATGGCATATGGGAATCACGCGGGAGGTGCGAAGGGGATGCGCGCGATAAAAAGATTTTTTTGATGATACGAAATGTACGAAAACGGCGTGGCAATATGCTATCAGGGCGGCCGGCGACAAGGGCCGCCTTTCGCGCGGGGCCGGGCCGCGCGGACGGAAGGAGGCGAGGGACATGAGCGAGGAGAGGCCGACCCGGGGGCATGCGGCCGGAACGGGCGGGGAAGAACCGACCCGAGAGCGCGCGGGCGTGGACGGGGGGAGGTTGACCCGGAAGCGCGCGGCTGTCTCGGTCGGGAAGAGGCCGTCGCCAAAGCGCGCGGCCGGGGCGGACGGGAAGAAGCCGACGAGGGAGCGCGCGGCCGCCAAAGATGATGAGAATCCGCTCCGGGAGGTCGTGGCGGGCGCGGGCGAGGTGCTCGAGTACCTGACGTGCGTGCTGCGCGGGGAGGCGGACGGCGAGCTGAAGAATCCGACCGCGCGGATGAAGGCCGCGGAGCTGCTCGGGAAGCGGATGGGGCTGTTCGAGGAGGGCGCGGAGGCGGCGGCGGAGCCGGTGGTCATCGTCGACGACATACGGCCCCCCGAGGAGGGGGCGGAAGCGGCATCCATCGCGGGCGGCGCGCGCGGACCCGAGGAGAAGGCGGCGCGGGAGGCGGGGGACGTTGTCCATGGCATTTGCCCGCCCCCGGGGGACTGACGTGCGGCTGTCCGGGCTGATCGCCGGGCCGTACGCGCGGGTGCACCGCGACGTCCGGGCCATGCGGCACGCGGAGTATTGGTTTCTGGGCGGGCGCGGCTCGGGGAAGTCGAGCTTCGTGGCGCTCGAGATCGCGCTCGGGCTTTTGAGCGACCCGGAGGCGAACGCGATCGCGTACCGGAAGGTCGGCGCGACGCTTCGGGAATCGGTGTTCGAGCAGATGCTCTGGGCGATCGCGGCGCTGGGGGTGTCCGACCGGTTCGCGCGCAGGATGCAGCCGCTCGAGCTCGAGTACCGGCCGACCGGGCAGCGCATGCTGTTTCGCGGCGCGGACAGCCCCGAGAAATCGAAGTCGATCGCGCTTGCGAAGGGGCGGTTCAAGTACCTGTGGTTCGAGGAGCTCGGCGAGTTCTCCGGCATGGAGGACGTGCGCACGATCAAGGCGTCGGTGCTGCGCGGCGGGAAGTCGCTGGTGTTTGCGAGCTGCAACCCGCCGGTGAGCCCGTCGGACTGGGTGAACCTCGAGGCGCTGCGATGCGTCCCCGGGAGGTTCTTGCACCGCTCGACGTATCTCGACCTCCCCGGGGAGTGGCTCGGGGAGGCGTTTTTGCGCGAGGCGGAGCTTCTCCGGGCCGAGGACGCGCGCGCGTACCGGCATATGTACCTGGGCGAGGCGGTCGGCTACGGCGCGCAGGTATTCGAGAACC
>MWAC01000206.1 GCA_002068815.1 Firmicutes bacterium ADurb.Bin467
TTCGAGCGCTTGGCGCCGGCACAGTTCCGGCCGCCGTTCTTGCGAGCCTTACCTCCCGCGACCTCTTCTCCCGTGGTAAAAAAGGAGATGGAGGCATGAAGCTGTTCCGCCTGGTTGGCCAGTTCTTCGGACGTCGACGCCATTTCCTCGGAGACCGACGCGTTCTGTTGAATGACCTGGTCCAGTTGCTGGATCGCCTTGTTAATCTGGTTCACTCCCGAGTCCTGCTCTCGACAGGCCGCGCTGATCTCCTGCACGAGTTCGGCTGTCTTCCTGATATCCGGCACCATCTTCTTCAGCATCTCTCCCGCAGTATCCGCTACAATCACGCTCGACTTGGAGAGGTCGCTTATCTCGGCCGCGGCCGCCTGACTCCGCTCGGCCAGTTTTCTCACCTCGGAAGCGACCACGGCAAAGCCCTTTCCGTGCTCTCCGGCCCGCGCCGCCTCGATGGCTGCGTTCAAGGCAAGCAGGTTTGTCTGGCGGGCGATCTCTTCGATAATGGATATCTTTCCGGCAATGTCCTTCATGGCCGCAACCGTCCTGGCGACCGCTTCGCCCCCTTCCTCGGCGTACGAAGCCGATTTCCTGGCAATGGACTCCGTCTCCATGGCATTGTCGGCGTTCTGTTTCACATTGGAGGACATCTGCTCCATGGACGAGGAAGCCTCCTCCGCTGCGGCAGCCTGCTCGGCCGCTCCCTGCGACGTCTGCTCGGCCGACGAACTCAATTGCTGGCTCCCCACGGCTACCGAATTGGCGGCAAACTTCACGTCCGCGATCACGCGCGCGCAGTAGCGCGGGCAGTTCTCGGTGTCGATCACCTCGACCGTCGCGCAGTCGGAGAACGTCCCCTCGCCGTCCTCCCGGACGTCGATCTCCGGCATCACGCAGTGCTCGTCCAAGACCGCCGCGCTCTCCCTCGCGATGCCCCAGATGCTCAGGCAGTCCGGGCGGTTCGCGAGGATCTCGTAGTCGACGATGTCGTCTCCGAGGCCGAACACCTGCTTGACGTCCGTTCCCGGAGCGACCTCCTCCTGAAACACGAGTATGCCCGCCTCGCCGACGTGCGGGTACAGCCCCTCGGGAATCTCGAGCTCCGCGCCCGAGCAGATCATGCCGCGGCTTTCGACGCCGCGGAGCTTGCCGCGCTTGATCTTCCCGCCGGGCAAGGTCGCGCCCTCGAGCGCCACGGGAACCAATTGCCCTTGGCGGACGTTCGGCGCGCCGCAGACGATCTGCAGCGGTTCTCCCTGTCCGACGTCGACCGCGCAGACGTGCAGGTGGTCGCTGTCCGGGTGATCCTCGCAGGTGAGCACGCGCCCGACGACGACGCCGTCAAACCCCTCGCCGGTCTTTTCAATGCCCTCGACGGCCGTGCCGGTCATGACCATGCGCGAGGCATATTCCTCGGCGGTCATATGGATGTCCACATATTCCCTGAGCCACTGCATCGGTACTTTCATGACGTTTTCCCCCTTACCGGAACTGCGACAGGAAGCGCAGGTCGTTTTCGTACATGAGCCGAAGGCCCGGGATGTTGTACTTCAAGAGCGCCATCCGCTCGATGCCCATGCCGAACGCGAACCCGGAATAGCGCCGGGAGTCTATGCCGCACATGTCGAGCACCTTCGGGTTGACCATGCCGGAGCCGAGCACCTCGATGAAACCCGTGCCCTTGCACATCCGGCAGCCGGCGCCCTTGCAGTTCGCGCAGGGGATGTCGACCTCGGCCGACGGCTCCGTGAACGGGAAGTACGACGGGCGGAAGCGCGTCGAGACGCCCTCGCCGAACAGCCGCGCGGCGAACTGGTCGAGCGTTCCCTTGAGGTCGCCCATCGTCACGCCCTCGTCGATGACGAGCCCCTCCATCTGGTGGAACACCGGCGAGTGCGTCGCGTCGGCCTCGTCCGCGCGGTAGACGCGGCCCGGGCAGATCACGCGGATCGGCGGCCTGCGCGTCGTCATGATGCGCGCCTGCACCGGGGAGGTGTGCGTGCGCAGCACGATGTTGTCGTCGACGTAGAACGTATCCTGCGCGTCGCGCGCGGGGTGGTTCTTCGGGAGGTTCAACAGCTCGAAGTTGTAGTGGTCGAACTCGACCTCCGGGCCCTCGACGACCTCATAGCCCATGCCGACGAATATGTCGATCATCTCCTCCATGCAGGAGAACACCGGGTGCACGGCGCCCATCGTCCGCTTCTCGACCGGCAGCGTCACGTCGATCGCCTCCGCCTTGAGCCGGGCGTCCTTCTCCCTCGCGCGGAGCTCCGAAAGCCGCCTCTCCAGCGCCTCCTCGATCGCCGCGCGCGCCTCGTTGACGAGCTGGCCCATCGCCGGGCGCTTATCCGCCGGCAATTGCCCCATGCCGCGCAGTATGCCCGTCAGTTCGCCCTTCTTGCCGAGTATGTTGACCCGAAGCTGCTCGAGCCCGGCCGTGTCGCGCACCTCCGCGAGCCCGGCAAGCGCCTTTTCCCGGATTTCCCGAATTGAATTTTCCATCCTCATACACTCCCCCAGCTCAATGAAAAAAGGCTCCGCCCCGCAAGGGGCGAAGCCATGCTTCGCGGTACCACCCAAGTTCGCCGATCGGTCGATCAACCTTCGGACCCTGCTAACGGAGGTCAGCCCGCCCCGCCTACTGCCACTTCAGCGGAGTGCTCCGGAGTGAACTTCGCCGCGCATTCCCGCCGCCGCGCTTTCAGCCGAGGCGCGGCTCTCTTTGGGCGTCCCTGGCACGGTTACTCTCTCGATCATCGCACTTTGTTTGTCGGCGTGGCAATCCCGTATATGCCCCGCCGACCCGGAATCCGCTTCGCGGATTCCTAAACGCCATTCTGTTTACCGGAATTATACCATGTGTCTCCCCGTCCCGCAAGCGGTTTATCCGAATTTTACCCGGGAACCGCCCTTTTCAAACCTCGAAATCGCACGCGACGGAGGTCTCCCGCACCTCGTGCATGCGCTTCTTGACCGGCATGTGCGCCGGATGCGTCTGGTACGCGTCGAGCGCGGCCCTGTCATGAA
>MWAC01000207.1 GCA_002068815.1 Firmicutes bacterium ADurb.Bin467
CCGCCGGCAGTGATGCCGCCTTCGGCGCCGGTCAGCAAACCGCGGACCTCGAACACAATCTGCGAGTCGCCGTAGTCGAAGACGGCGGTCTGGGTGTTGGGCGTCTCCTGGTCGTCGGTGTAGACGTACTTGCCGCCGGTCGAAACGACGGACCGCGGCAGGGTTTCCTTGCCCAATCCCCAGCGCGCGATGTCCATTTCGTGGATGCCCTGGTTGCCGATGTCGCCGTTGCCGGTGTCCCAGAACCAGTGCCAGTTGTACTTGAACCGGTTCCTGGTGAACGGGCGCATCGGCGCGGGACCCAGGAACTTGTCCCAATCCACCCCGAGAGGGACGGGCTCGTCGGGGGTATGCCCGATGGACAGGCGGCGCTTGTAGCACAGCCCCTTGGCCAGGTAGACCTTGCCGATGAAGCCGTCCCGGAGAAGCTGCATCGCCTTGATCTTGTACGGCATGCTGCGGCCTTGCGATCCGACCTGCACGATGCGCTTGTACTTCCGGGCGGCTTCCACCATCTTCTGGCCTTCGTAGACGTTGTGGCAGGCAGGCTTTTCGACGTAAACATCCTTGCCCGCCTGGCAGGCCCATATCGTCGAGAGGGCATGCCAGTGATTGGGCGCCGCCACGGAGACCGCGTCCACGCTCCTGTCCGCGAACATGTCGCGCATGTCGACGTATTCTTTCGGCTGTCTCTGCGAGGTCTTCACAACACTGGCCACGGCGCGTTCGCGGGCGGGCCGTTCGAGACGGACGTGTCCCGCGCGGGGATGCTGAAAAAGCTCGTCGAGCGCGGGTACGCGGGGCAGCTGCTGCTCGCGAACGACCTGTGCCTGAAGGCGTCGCTCCGGAAATACGGGGGCTGGGGATACGACCATCTGTTCACGAACTTCGCTCCCATGATGCGCATGGAGGGCGTCCCCGGGCGGGAGATCGAGCGCCTGATCCGGTTGAATCCCAGCGCATTTCTCTTTGAAGGCTAGTTTCCCATATTCGCACAGGCGGCCGATCGCGGCGCATCCCAAGGAGGGCAGATATGAGCGACATACTCGTGCTGGACAGGATCAACAAGAGCTTTCCGGGCGTCCAGGCGCTCAAGGACATGTCATTTTCGATCCGGGAGGGCGAGGTCCACGCCATATGCGGCGAAAACGGCGCCGGGAAGTCGACGCTGATGAAGGTCGTCTCGGGCGTCTACGCGCAGGACAGCGGGGACATCTATGTGCGCGGCGAGAAGGCGACCATCAAAAACCCGATCGACGCGTTCGAAAAGGGCATCGCCATCATGTACCAGGAGACGAGCCTGTTCAACGAGATGACGATCCTCGAAAACCTGTTCCTGAACCACGAGCCCACGAAGAAGGTGCTCGGCGTCCCCGTCATCGATCACCGGACGATGGAGAAAAAGGTCGACGAGATCCTGCGCCACATGAACGTGTCGATGGACATCAACGCGAAGGTGCGCGACATCGGCATGGCGCAGAAGCAGCTCGTCGAAATCGCGAAGGCGCTGACCTTCGACGCGAAGATACTCATCATGGACGAGCCGACCGCCTCCCTGACCGAGCGCGAGGTCACGGCGCTGTTCGAGATCATACGCACGCTGAAAAACGAGGGGGTATCGATCGTCTACATCAGCCACCGGCTCGAGGAGATCTTCGAAATCTGCGACCGCGTGACCGTCATACGCGACGGCGAGTTCATCTCCTGCCGCGAGACGTCCGAGACGGACAAGGACAGGCTCGTGGCGGACATGGTCGGCCGCGAGGTGGGCTCCTACTACCCGAAGGCGAACACGGATGTCGGCGGCGTGCTTCTCGAGCTCGACGGCATTTCGCAGGGAAACGTGCTCCGCGACATCCGCCTCAGCGTCCGGCGCGGGGAAATCGTCGGCCTCAGCGGGCTGTCGGGCTCGGGCAGGACGGAACTGGCGCACGCCATCTGCGGCTTTTCGAAGCTCGACGGCGGCGAGATCCGCATCGAAGGCCGCGCGGTAAAGATCGAAAACTATCGAAAGGCGATGGAGATGGGCATCGTCTACGTGTCCGAGGACAGGGCGAAGTACGGCCTGGTCGCCGCGATGAGCATCCGGGGAAACATATCGCTCCCGCAGATCAAGAGCGTCTCGCGGCGCGGCTTCATCGACTTCGACCGGGAGAGGCGCATGGCGGAGGAGGCGATCGAGGCCTTCGGCATAAAGGCGCAGGGGCCGGACTTCCCCGTCGAAAACCTCTCGGGCGGAAACCAGCAGAAGGTGTCCGTTGCCAGGTCGACCGCGCTGCGGCCGAAGATCATGATCCTCGACGAGCCCACGCGCGGCGTGGACGTGAACGCCAAGGCGGAAATCTACCGGATCATCGGCGAACTGATCAAGCAGGGCCTCTCGATCCTGATGATCAGCTCCGAGCTGCCCGAGCTCCTGGGCATGTGCGACCGCATCTATGTCATGAACGCCGGGCATATCGTCAGCGAGTTCGACCGCGAGCACGCCACGCAGGAGTCCATTCTGAAGTATGCCTTGGGGGAAAAGTGAGCAAGGAAGGGCGGGTGCGGATATGAAGCCACAGAGCGTCGGGGCATTCTCGGTTCGCGGAAGGGGCAGGCTGAAGGGCGAGGGCATACTCGGGTTGCTGATACTCGCGATTCTGCTGCTGCTCTACATATTCGGCGGCGGGACGTCCGGGTTCTTCGGCGTCCAGAACATCGTCAATGTTCTGCGCGTCTTCAGCTATCTGTTCATCGCCGGCATCGGCATGACGATGATCATCATCACCCGGAACATCGACATCTCCTACGGCGCGGTGATCTCGGTGATCGCCATCGTCATGGCCGCGATCAGCAAGACGAACCGGCACCTCCCCTTCTACGCGTTCCTGCCCGTCGGGATGCTCGTGGGCATGCTGCTGTGCGGGTTCAACGCGTGGATGATGGCCACGTTCAAGATACCGTCGATGGTCATCACCCTCGCGACCACGCAGATATACTACGGCGCGCTGCTCTTGTTCCTGGACGGCTCCATCTACAACCTGCGCTCGAACTGGACGTGGTTCACGTTCAAGGCGAACCTCTTCAACTACATACCCCTGTCCGTCGTCATCGCGCTGGCGCTCCTGGTGGCGTCGATACTGTTCTTCAAGTATTCGCGCTTCGTCCGGCGGCTCTACGCCATCGGCAACAACCGGCAGGGCGCCGTCTACGCCGGCATCAACGTCAACCGGACGATGATCATCACCTACGTGATCGGCGGCGCGCTGCTGAGCTTCAGCTCCGCGACGCTGGCGACGCAGGGCTCGCGCGTGACGTGCACGGTGGGGAACAACGTCGAGATGAACGTCATCGCGGCGGTGGTCGTCGGCGGGACGAGCGCCGTGGGAGGCTCCGGAAAAATCTACGGGACGGCGCTCGGGGCGCTGCTGCTCGCCATCATCAGCCCGGCGCTCGCCTACGTCAACATCAACACCTACTTTACAAACCTCGTGACGGGCGCGATCATCGTCATCGCGGTCGCCACGAGCGCGCTGAAAAACGTGGAGTTCCGATTTGGCAAAAAGAGCCGGATTGAAACACGGAGGTGAACGGACATGCGCATTGCAAAACCGTTTCGGTTCTCCTACACCTACGCGCTGATTGCGCTGAACCTCGCGCTGATCGTCGGCTTCGGCCTGTCCAGCCCGTCGTTTTTCTCGCTGAGCACCTTGCGCGGCACGATCATGCTGACCGCGGAGATCGGCATCATGGCGCTGCCGCTGACGCTTTTGATCATCATGGGCTGCACGGACTTTTCGATGTGCGCGATCCTGACGCTGTCGGCCTCGCTGGGCGGCATGGCCTGCCGCGCGACGGGAAGCGAGCTCCTCGGGGTGCTCGTGATGCTCGCCATCGGCGCCCTCTGCGGCCTGTTCAACGGCGCGATGGTCGCAAAGCTCCGGCTGCCGCCGCTGATCTCCACGCTGGCCACGCAGTACCTCTTTCGCGGCATCACGGAGGGCATCGTGCTCGGCACCGGCTACGGGATCAACGTGGCGACGACCGGGGCGGCCTCGTTCATGGGCTCCGGAAACATTCTGGGCGTCATGACGCAGCTCTGGCTGTTCGCGATGCTCGCCGTCGCGTTCGGCGCCGTGCTTCGGCGCACGGTCTACGGACGGCTTCTGTACGCGATCGGCATGAACGAGAGCGCATCGCGCTTCGCGGGCATCAACACCGTGCGCATCAAGCTGCTGACCTACGTCATCGGCGGGATCGTGTTCTCGCTGGCGGGCATGGTGCTGCTGGGGAGATTCTCGG
>MWAC01000208.1 GCA_002068815.1 Firmicutes bacterium ADurb.Bin467
GAGCACGTACGCGAGCGCGATCTCGGGGACGGTCCTCCCCCTCTCCTTCGCGAGCCGCTCCGCGCGCGCGAGGCGCTCGAGGTTGTCCGGGCTCATGTACCCGCGGCGACCGCCCTCGTCCAAGAGCGCCTCGAGCCTGTCGGGTTCCGCGCTCGAAACCTTCCCGGACAAAAACCCGTGCGCGAGCGACGAATACGCGATCACATCGACGCCGTTTTCCCCGTACCACCTGCGCTCCTCCGCGCGCTCCTCGCCGGAGAGCGACGTGCAGCCGCCGCCCCACGGGTCGCGCACCTGCCGGGCGAGCGCGTAGTTCGGGCTCGTGAAGCTGAACGGCTCGAGCCCGCGCTCCCGCGCGTACGCGTTCGCCTCCCGGAACCGCTCGAGCGTCCAGTTCGACGCGCCGATGCGCCGGATCTTCCCCGCGCGCACATAGGAATCGAGCGCCTCCAGGATCGCCCCGACCGGCTTCTCCGGGTCGTCGCGGTGCAAGAGGTAGACGTCGACGTAGCCGGTTTTCAGCCTCTCGAGCGACTGCTCGAAGTCCCTTTTCAGGTGCCCGGGCGAGACGCGCGGCCGGCCCTCGTACGGGTGGCAGCCCTTCGTGATCACGGTCAGCTCCTCGCGGATTCCGCGGGAGGCCATCCAGTTTCCGAGCACTTCCTCGCTCTTCCCGTAGTTCTCCGCGGTGTCGAATGCGGTGAAGCCCATCCCGTAGACCGAATCGAGCCACCGGGACTCGTCGCGGCCCTCGATCATCCCCGGATAGGCGCAGCCGAACACGAGCCGGGAGACCGGCCTATCGATGCCTCTGAGCGTCACATATTGCATGTCGGCCTCCGTCAGACGTTCGGGGTCCAGGCGTCGTAGTGGTAGACGGGGTGCAGCGCCTCGACCCACTCCGCGAGCTTCGCGGTGTAGTGCTCCTCGCGCTGCTTCTCGAGCGTCTCCTCCTTGAGCGCCTCGCGAATCTGATCGAGCGGCACCGCGCCGGGCGCGACGTCCGACTCGTAGCGGATGATGTGCACGCCGCTCTTTCCGACGACCGGCTTCGACACGTCCCCGACGTTCTCGAGCAGCATCGCGGCGTTCTTGAACGCCGGGTCCCACGTCGTCGACAAAGCGGACACGTAGTAGCCGCGCGTGCGGGTCGGCTCGTTCTTCATGCCGGGGTCCTCGCCGTATTCGTCGATCAGCGCCATGAAGTCCTCGCCGCCGTCGAGCTTCTCCTGTATGTCGTCGAGCTTCTGCCGGACGTTTGCGAGGCACGCGGCCTCGAGCGCCGGGAGCTCGGCCTTCGCGTCGGCGATCGAGGCCTCGACGCCGGCGATCTGGGCGCGGATCGCCTCCGGATCGCCGACGGCTTCGTCGTCGTCGGTCGCGGCGGCGAGGTCGTCGTTCAGCGACGAGAGCTCGGCCTCGAACGACTCGATCTGGCTCAGTTTCTCCTTGTACGGGTCGAGCGCGGAAGCCTCCGGGATCACGAGGATGTGCTTGACGGTGCGGAAGCCCTCGGGCATCCACGTGACCAGCGTGTCGCCGGTCATGTCGCTCTCAAAGTCGTCGAGGTAGCTCGCGTAATAGGCCTCGTCGTCCTCGACCTGCTGCTCGTAGACGGCCTGCAGCGCCTCGTCGGTGACCTCCGCGACCTCCGCGTCCGTCGAGGCGCGCAGCTTCTCGGCGATCTTCTGCGCCATCAGGTAGGAGGACAGCGATTCGTAGGTGTACCCCTCCTGATACAGCGCGAACGCGGCCTGCGCGGAGCGGACCTCCTCGGTCTTGCCGTCCATCTGCTGCGCGTAGCCCGCGAGGCTCCCGTCGTAGCCCTCGCGCGCCTCGGTCTCGATCTCGGCGATCTCGGCCTCGGTAAGCGTTATCCCGCGCGCCTCGGCCTCCTTCGACTGCGCCGCGCGCTCGAGCGCGTAGCCGACCGCGGACTGCTTGAGCGACTCGACCTGCTCCTCGCCGAAGCCCATGCCGTAGGACGCCGACATCTGGTAGTAGTAGGACAGCTCGTTGTAGAACTCGAGCAAAATGTCCTTGACGGCGACGGTTCCGCCGTCGTACTCCGCGAGCACGGTCTGATATTCCCTTTCGAGCTTCGCGCGATCCTCGTTCAGCTGCATGATGGGATCGACGCTGATCAGGTTGCAGCCCGACAGCATGATTGCGAGCGCGATCAGAAGCGCCGCCGGCGCGAGAAAAAACTTTCGCATGACAGGTATCCTCCCACATAAAAAACAGACGGGCGAGTGATCGCCTGTCTGCTATCTTATCACGAATTCCGCGGTTTCGCAAGGGTTTTTGACTCCGGGGGCCCCGTCAAAAAGCCCAAAACAGCCTCCGTCAGCGGTTGTTTACAGTTTGTCCACAAATCCCGGAAGTCCCGGCCCATCTCGACGCGCCGCCGGACGCGCGCGCTGACGCCGCGAAGCAAAATGTCGACCCCGCGCGCGCGCATCGAGTCGTCCTCGGTCGGCTGCACGACCAGGAGGTCCGAGACGACCGAAAACAGGTTGTGCTCGGCGCGCCTGCGAAGCGTCGACTTGCCGCGCGGCCGGAGCGGGCAGCCGATCAATACGACCCTCCCGACCGGGTATCGCTCCGCGAGCAGCAGCGCCCGGAGCGTCCCCTCGCCGGCGCCGATCAGCGAGAGCCCGTTCTCGGCCTCCTTCGCGCACAGGCGCTCGACGTCGCCCACCGGGTAAAGCACGCGGAAGCCCACGGCCTCCAGCGCCGGCTCAAGCGCCCGGAGGCGCCTCTCCGCGTCCTCCAAAAGCAGGCAGTTCCGCATGCGCGCTCCTTCCGGGGCGCCGGCGGCGCCCTAGTGGTGCCCGAGCTCCTTGATGACGTCCTTCTCGGCCATGACCAGCAGCCGGTCGCCGGCGAGTATCACGCTGGCAGGCTTCGGCGAGGCGTCCACCTGGCCGTTGCGGCGGATGGCGATGACGTTGACGCCCATGCGCTTCCTCAGTTCCAGC
>MWAC01000209.1 GCA_002068815.1 Firmicutes bacterium ADurb.Bin467
GACCGTGCGATTCAAATGCATTTGAATCGCACGCCGTTGTCGCTCATCCGGTCGCCGTAGCGCCGCTACGGCTCCCTTCTGGCTCCGTGTGGGGACGAAAAATCGCCTCGGCAATCCACCACCGAATGAAATCCGTGCTTACCTAGAACAGCGCCCAATCCGGCATATCGAGCACCTCGCCGCCGAGCATCGCGCTCTCGTGGGCGAGAAGGCCGGCGACGGTCCAGTTCGCGGCGACGCGCGCGCTCACGTGCGCCGGCCTTCCCTCGAGGATCGCCGAGATCCACTCGTGCACCATGTGCGGGTGGCTCCCGCCGTGGCCGCTGCCCTGAATGAACGAGACGTGCTGGTCGTCGATGATCTGGTGCTCGAGCGAGAACTTCGCGATCTGCGGAGGCAGCATGTGGTCGGTGTCCGGCACGCGGACGCGGGTCGCGTCCTCGAAGCCCGTGAACAGCACCGGGTGCTCGCCGGCCAACTGCTCCCACTCGAACGAGCCCTCGGTCCCGTAGAAGTCGAAGCTCTCGCGGTACTGGCGGATCGTGTCGAAGAGCGTGCGCGTCGCCTCGCCCGCGACGTCGGAGTTCAAAAACTCGAGCTGCGCGGACTCGGCCGCGAAGGGCGAGCCGTAGCGGACCTGGTATTCGTCGCGTATGCGGCCGGAGCCGAGGCAGCGCACGCGCTTGACCGGGCGGCGCAGGATTTCCGACAGCGGCGCGATCGCGTGCGTCGGATACCACATCGGCGGCAGCCCGTACCAGTACGACGGCCAGCCCGGCAGCGACATGTTCTGCTGGTGCGAGCCGCGCACGAACTGCAGCCGGCCGATCTTCCCCTCGTCGCAGAGCTTCTTGAAGTACAAAAACTCGCGCGTGTAGACGGCGGTCTCCATCATCATGTAGACCTTGCCGGTCTCGTGCTCGAGCCGGACGATCTCCTCGCACTCCTCCATCGTCATCGCCATCGTGACGGTCGAGGCGACGTGCTTCCCGGCCTTCAGCGCCTCGATCGCCATCCACGCGTGGCTCTCGAGGTCGGAGTTGATGTGCACGGCGTCGATGTCCGGGTCCTTGAGCATCTCGCGGTAGTCTGCGTACCGCTTCGGGATGCCGAATTCGTCGGCAAACCGATTGAGCTTGTCCCTGTCGCGCCGGCACACCGCCACGCACTCCGTACTGTCCCAGGCCCTGTAGATCGGCACGAACTCCCCGCCGAACCCGAGGCCGACGACCGCCACCCGAACCCTGTCCATAGATTCGCCTCCCTGCAATTTCCTTCCAATTGTGAACAGTATAGCACAAAAATATCACCCCCGGCAAGCCGGAGGTGATATATGCGTTGAAAAACTGCGGTTTTTCAACGCGTAGGAAGAGCCGGCCTTCTGAAATTTCACAATTTCCGGGCGAAGGCCGGGCGGGTAGGCATTTTTCTCCACCAACGCAGGCGTTGGTTCCCGAAAAATGCGCAAAACCGACGTACACGCCGTCGGTTTTGATTGAACAGGTGATTCCGCAAACCTTTGTCGACAGACTGTAGCCCTTTCGCAAAGCGGAGTGATTCTGTTTACAGCACCCTTCTGCCCCAGGAGAACACCCGGTTGTAATACCCGGAGGTCAGGCTCGAGATCATCACCTTGCCGCCGCCGGAGGACGCGTGGATGAACTTGCCGCCGCCCAGGTAGATGCCGACGTGGTCGACGAGGTCGCTGTCGGAGATCGTGTCCATGCACACGATGTCGCCGCGCTGCATATCGGACAGGCCCTCGACCTTCGTGCCGTTGTTGTAGCCCTGCGCGTAGGCCGTGCGGCTCAGGGACACGCCGACCTTCTTGAAGCAGTAGGTCGTGAAGCCCGAGCAGTCGAACGAGTTCGGCCCGGTCGCGCCGTAGACATAGGGCTTGCCCAATTGCTGCTGTCCTATGTAGATCGCGTACTCGATCTTCTCGGAGCGCGTCGGGTTGTCCGGCAGCTTGTCCTGCGTGGACCCGCCGTCGCCGCCGTCGCCGCTGTTGGGCGCGTCGGGCGCGGTCGCGGAGTTCTTCGGCGCGTCGTTCGAGTAGAGCTTCTTGAGCGTCGCCGGGTCGGCCTTGCCGGTTGCCGAGAGCCCCGCGGCGGTCTGGAACAGCTTGACCGCCGAGGTCGTGATGCTGCCGTAGTCCGCGTCGACGCTCGAGGTCTTCGTGAGATACCCCTTGTAGTACAGCCGCACCTGCAGCCGCTCGACGTTGCTCCCGGAGTTTCCCTGCGAAAGCGTCAAGGAGAGCAGCGGGGAGGCCGGGGCGTAGCCGCCGGCGAGCACGCGCAGCGTCGCCTGGTCCGCGGTGCCGTTCGAGGGAAGCCCGACCGCCGCCTGGAACCGGGACACGGCGTCCTCGGTCAGCGAGCTGTAGTTGCCGGCGGGCAGCCCGTCGAAGTAGCCGAGCGCCTCGAGCGCCTTTTGAAGCGCGAGCACGCTGTTTCCCGAGCTCCCGGACGAGAGCGTCGAATAGACGTCCTTGTTCAGGTGCTTGATCTGCATGAAGCCGCGCGAGGCGTCCTTGCCGACGTAGGCCCACGTGCCGGAATAGGCGTAGACCGAGACCGTCGTCCCCAGCGGCAGCGTGCCGCTCGGGCTCGTGGTCGACTCGTTCGTGTAGACCGGCGCGTTCGGGTAGATGACGG
>MWAC01000210.1 GCA_002068815.1 Firmicutes bacterium ADurb.Bin467
TTTCACGAACATGCACAAGTTCGAGGCGTTCAGTCAGGACATCCGCGACCTCGAGCCGCTCCGGGAGCTCAAGAGCCTGGGCATCCTCGCGCTCGACGGGAACCCGATCTCCGATCTTTCGCCGATCGCGGGGCTTGAGAACCTCGGGATGCTGCAGATATGCGACATCGAAGAAGCCCCGGACCTGTCGCCGCTTGCGGGCCTGAAAAACCTGGGGACGCTGTCCGCCCGGGACAACCGGATCGAGGACATCTCCGCGCTCGCCGGGCTTGCGAACCTCGATACGCTCGACCTGGCGAACAACAGCGTCTTCGACCTGTCGCCGCTGTCGGGGCTTTCGAAGCTCACGTCGCTCAAACTTTCCGGGAACCCGGTTTCCGATTTCAGCCCGATCCGGGAGCTGCTCCCGAACATCACGGACAAGGACTTCGAGCCGCTGTTCGCCGAGGACGCGCCCGAGACGCCCATCGAGATCGCCGAGCCCGCGTTCGAGGCGGCGCTCCGGCGGGCGATGAACATCTTCGACCGGCCGATCACCGAGCGGGACGCGTACCTGACCCGGTCGCTCGGGCTGTACAACGAAAAGACGGAGGAATCGATGTTCTCGGACATCGCTCCGCTCAAATACTTCGTGAACCTCGAGCATCTGGAGTTCAACTCGAACCCGATCAGCGATCTAACGCCACTCGCGGGGCTGACGAAGCTCAAATCGCTGAAGGTCGGCTTCTGTCGGGTCGGCGATCTGTCGCCGCTCGCGGGGCTTGCGAACCTCGACTATCTGAACCTGGACCGGTGCCCCGTCGAGGACTTCACCCCGCTCGCGGGGCTGACGAAGCTCCGGATGCTGATCGCCGAGTCCTGCCGGGTCAGCGATTTGGCGCCGCTGTCCGGCCTGACGAGCCTTGAGCAGTTGAACCTGAAAAACTGCCCCGTCGAGGACGTCGCGCCGCTTTCGAACCTGCCGGGCCTGAAGCTGCTGTTTCTCGAGGGATGCCCGGTCGCCGACTTCTCGCCGCTCGCGGACATCTATCCGAATCTCGAGGGCAAGGATTTCGATCTGCCGTGACAAGAGGGCGCCCTTCCGGAACAAGTCCCGGAAGTGCGGTTTTTCTACGAATTGAGCATCCGGAGGGCCTCCGAGAGCTCCACGTCCTCGCCCGCCGCCACGCGAAGCGCGTTTTCCCTGGTCATTGGCACGCGCACGGTGGGCTCGACGCCGCCGACGCCGTCCCGGCTGTCGAGCTGTATTTGCTTATTTTCATCCAGCGACTGCCCGGACGGCCAGTGGACGCTGACGCCGCCGGGCATCTGTGCCTCCGGCCCGCACAGGCCGAACGAGCCGTTCGTCCCGAAAAAGCCGAGCGTCTCGCCGTTTAACAGGTTGCGGATGCCCATCGCGACGCCCTCGCCCGAGCTCACGCACTTCTGGTTGACCAGCGCGACGATCTTCCCCGGAAACACCGGCTCGAACGGCTCGATCCAGAGCTCGCCCTGAATCCCGAGCGCGCCGGTCGCCGGGTCATAGGCGTTCTGGTATTCATAGAACGTCTTTTCCGGGCAGAGGCAGCCGAGCATCGCCGCGGCCATCGCGTCCTCGCCGCCGATGTTGTTGCGCAGATCGACGATCAGCGCGCCGCAGCCGTGGTCGACCGCGGAGCGCACCGCGTCGCGGAACAGTTGGAGCGTCGACACGAGCGCGCCCGTGTCCTGCAAATCCGCGTCGACCTCGCCCCAGACGCGTATGTAGCCGACGTTCCCGTCGAGCAGCTTCCACTCGACCATCTTTTCGGGCAGCGGGTCGGGGGATTCGACGCCGAGGATCAGCGCGCGGATGGGGTCGGCAAGCACCGCGTCGGGATACGCTTTTTTGAGCGAAAGCCCCCCGTCGGCATAGGCCGTCAGCGCGGCGGAGTTTGTCTCGCCGCTTTCGCTTCGGAAGGTCAGCAGAAGCTCTTCGCCGACCGGCGCGCGCGCGAGGTAGGCGGCCTGCTTCTGGCGGAGGTTCTCCGCGGTCGCCGCGTTGCCGTCGAAGATCGGCGAGACGGCCGAGAGCGCGCTTCCGACCGGCTCCCCGTTCCACGTCAGCAACTCATCGCCGGCGCGCAGCCCCGCGGCGAACGCCGGGGAACCCTCGTCGACCCACGCGGCGATCGCGCTTTCGTCGTCGAGCGCCGCGACGCAGAAGCCGAACCCGCCGCCGATGTGTTTGTCGTCGATCTCCGGCAGGTTTCCGGCGCGCACATGCCCGTCGGGGATCGCGTGGACATACTCCCGGAGCGCGAGGTAATATGCCTCGAAGTCGCTCGCGGCCTCCGCGTCCCGGATTCTCGGGCCGAATTCATCCCCGAGCGCCGCCCAATCGACGCCCTTCCAGTCGGTAAACGCGTACTCGCGCGCGAGCCTGCCGTGGAGCTGCGAAAACGCGTCCGACCACGAGAGCGCAGAAAAATCACTGACGACCTCCTCCGCCATCCCCAGCCCCAAGAGCAGACAGGCGGCCAGCACGACCGCAAAGGCGCGCTTCATCCGAATCATCCTCTTTCCTTTTCTTTTGTTACAGCGACCGCGCGAAATTCCTTCCATACTCCCGGCAGGCGTCGAGCTCGCGCGCGTCCGGCACCCAGAGCGCCTTGCGGCCGTCGTCGACGATGCGGAAGCCCGCGGCCTTGAGCCCGGCGGTCAGCTGCGCGACGGCCTCGCCGCTCCAGCCGTAGCTGCCGAACGCGGCCGCGGCCTTGCCCTTGAACTTGAGCCCCCTGAACATCTCGAGAAGCCCTGCGACCGAGTGCAAAAGGCCGTTGTTGATCGTCGGGGAGCCCAGGAGGATCGCCTTCGAGCGGAACACCTCCGCGGCGACGTCGTTCTTGTCGCGCTTCGCGGTGTTCATGAGCTTGACGGTCGCGGACGGGTCGGCGTCGCGTATGCCGTCGGCGATCGCCTCGGCCATCAATCGCGTCGAGTCCCACATCGTGTCGTAGACGAGCGCGATCTGGTTTTCCTGATAGGCGTTGGCCCATAGGAGGTATTTCTCGACGATCTTGACCGGGTCGGACCGCCAGAGCGCGCCGTGGCTCGGGCAGATCATTTTGACCGGGAGGTTCAGCGCAAGCACCTCGCGAATCTTCTTCGTCACGAGCGCGGAAAAAGGCGTCAGGATGTTCGCGTAGTACTTGAGCGCCTCGCCGAACAGCTCCGATTGATCGACGAGGTCGTCGTAGAGCATCTCGGTCGCGTAGTGCTGGCCGAACGCGTCGTTGCTGAAGAGGATGTTTTCGCCCGTCCAGTAGCTGAACATCGAGTCCGGCCAGTGGAGCATCGGCGCCTCGACGAACAGCAGCTTGCCGTCGCCTAAGTCGAGCGCGTCGCCGGTCTTGACGACGCGGAAATCCCAGTCCTCGTGGAAGTGCGCCTTCAAAATCCGCGCGCCGGCCGCGGTCAAAAAGATCGGCGTGCCGGGGATTTCGCGCATCAATGCGGGCAGCGCGCCGCTGTGGTCGATCTCGCTGTGGTTGAG
>MWAC01000211.1 GCA_002068815.1 Firmicutes bacterium ADurb.Bin467
GAATCTCCAAAAACAGCCGGTATTCGAGCCGTATCGCGTTTTCCTCCGCGCCGAGAATCCTCTGCTCGAGCTCCTTCAACTCCTCGGTGATAAACCGCTCGCAGTTGGCCAGCGTCTGCTTGCGCACGTACCGGTACGGGACCAGCTCGTAGGACGAGCGCGTGACCTCGATATAGTAGCCGAACACGCGGTTGTAGCCGACCTTCAGGTTCTTGATGCCGGTCGCCTCGCGCTCGCGCTGCTCGAGCTCCGCGAGGTATTCCTTGCCGTGCAGCGAGATCTCGCGCAGCTCGTCGAGCTCCTCGGAGTAGCCCGCGCGGATGATCCCGCCGTCGCGCACCGAGAGCGGCGGATCGTCCGCGATCGCGCGCGAGAGCAGAGACGCGACGTCCTCCATCGGATCGAGCGCGTCGGACGATTCGCGGATCAGCACCGCGCCGTAGGCCGCCGCGTCGCGCTTCAAAAGCGGAACCATCTGCAAAGACGCCTTCAGCGCGAGACAGTCGCGCGCGTTCAGCGCGTCGTAGGCGATGCGGCTCAGCAGCCGCTCGACGTCGTAGACGCCGCTCAGCGACTCGCGCAGCGCGTTTGCCTCGAGCGGCCGCCGGACGAACTGCTCGACCGCGTCGAGCCTGCGCGCAATCTCGCCGGCGTCGCTCAGCGGACGCTCGATCCAGCTGCGTATAAGCCGGCTGCCCATCGAGGTCTCCGTGCGGTCGAGTATTCCCAGGAGCGAGCCGCGCTTCCCACGTCCGCGCGCGCCGGTCAGCTCGAGGTTGACAAGCGCCGTGCGGTCGAGCGCCATGAAGCGCGAACGCTCGTACGGCTGGATCGCGAGTATGTGGCTGAGCGCGTTTTTCTGCGTCTCGGTGAGGTACGCAAGCAGCGCCCCCGCGGCCGAGACGCCGAGCCGCCGGTCGGCGAGCCCGAGCTCCGCGACGCCCTTCCCGAAGTGCGCGGCCAGCGCCTTCGACGCCTGCGCGTATTGAAACAGCTCTTCCCCGGGAAATCCGGCGCTTCTCGCGCGCTCGGGCGCGATCGAAAGGAGCGATTCCCGGTCGTTTGTGATGACCTCGCGCGGGTCGAGCCGGGCGAGCTCGTCCGCGAGCGTCAGGCGCGCGTCGTCGAGCTGGAAGCAGCGGAATTCCCCGGTCGAGACGTCGCAAAAGGCAACCCCGGCGCGCTTTCCGTGCAGGAACACGCACAATATGTAGCTCGCGCGGCTCTCCTCGAGCATGTTGGGCTCGATGACCGTCCCGGGCGTGACGACGCGTATGACCTCGCGCTCGACCAGCCCCTTCGTCGTCGCGGGGTCGGTCATCTGCTCGCAGATCGCGACCTTGTACCCCCGCTCGATCAACTTTGCGAGGTACACGTCCACCGCGTGAAACGGCACGCCGCACATCGGCGCGCGCTCGGCGAGGCCGCAATCCCGCCCGGTCAGCGTCAATTCCAGCTCGCGGGAGACGAGCACGGCGTCCTCGAAGAACATCTCGTAGAAGTCGCCGAGGCGGAAAAACAGGATCGCGTCCCTGTACCGCTCCTTCATCTGGAGGTACTGCTGCATCATCGGCGAAATCGCCATGTCCGTCACCCCGCGTTCTTCTTTTGTTGGTTGTTTTTTCTATTTTTTGAATGCCAATCAGCGTACCGCGACTGCCTCCGCGCCTTCCTTTGCGGGAGGCCGGTCAGTGCACGTGTCGGCAGCCGCCTCCGCACGACGAGCAGCCTCCGCCGCAGCCGGAGGGTTCGTCGTCGGTGATTTTGCCGCTGATCATGAACTGCAGCACCTGGTTGACCTGTGCGATCAGGTTCGAAAACGCGCTCCGGGCCTCCGTCATCGCGGCGACGTCCTCGATCATATTGAGCTTCTCCTGCAGAGAATCCAGCTCGTCGGACATGCTCTTGAGCGCCGCCGAATCCGGGTTGTCGCTCGCGAGCATATCCTGGATGTCGTTTCGAAGCTCGAGATACTTGCCCATCGCGTCCGCGGCCTCCGCGTTCCGGTAGGCCTTTTCCTCGGCCGCCTTCATGTTCTGGTAGGCCTCGCTCTCGAGAAGCGCCTGCCCGAGTTCCCTGGTCTTTTCAAATACGTCCTTCATTGCGTTCTTCCTCCGTCCATCGCCTTCCGCGCAGCGTGTTGCGGCCCGCGGACAGTATTTCGACCGTCACAAACCTGCCGATCAGCTCGGCATTTCCCGGGAAATTCACCATATGCCCGCGCGGCGTCTTTCCGCCGACGGACTGTTCGTCGCGCGCGGAGACCGATTCGACGAGCACGGTCTCGCGCTTGCCCACCTGGGCCTCCAAAATTTCCAGCGAGATTCGCTGCTGGAGGTCGATAAGCCTCTGTATGCGCTCGCTCTTGACCGCGGCGGGCGTGTCGTCCGGGAGCGACGCCGCCTTCGTCCCCACGCGGCTCGAGAACACGAACGTAAATGCGGCGTCGAAGCGCACGCGCTCGACCAGGGACATCGTGTCCAGGAACTGGGCCTCCGTCTCGCCCGGGAAGCCGACGATGATGTCCGAAGTCAGACCGATGTCTGTTTTTACAGACCGAAGTCTGTCCACGAGTGACAGGTACTTCTCGCGCGTGTAGCAGCGG
>MWAC01000212.1 GCA_002068815.1 Firmicutes bacterium ADurb.Bin467
TCTCCTCGCCATACTGCTTGTCCGGAACGCCGATGACCTGCACGTCCTTGACGGCCGGGTGCGTGTACAAAAACTCCTCGATCTCCTTCGGGTAGATGTTCTCGCCGCCGCGGATGATCATGTCCTTGATGCGGCCGGTGATCTTGTAGTGGCCGTCGCTCGTCCTGCGCGCGACGTCGCCGGAGTGCAGCCAGCCGTCCGCGTCGATGACGGCCGCAGTCGCCTCGGGCATCTTGTAGTAGCCCTTCATGATGTTGTAGCCGCGCGCGCAGAACTCGCCGTCGACGTTGTCGGGGAGTTCCTCCCCGGTCTCCGGGTCGACGATCTTGCACTCGACGGCGAACATCGGTCCGCCGACGGTGTTCACGCGCACCTCGATCGGGTCGGTGGTCTTGGACATCGTCGTCGCGGGCGAGGCTTCCGTTTGGCCGTAGGTGATGCAGACCTCGGTCATGTGCATGCGCTCGAACACCTCCTGCATGACCTTGACCGGGCAGGGCGAGCCCGCCATGATGCCGGTGCGCACGCGCGAGAAGTCGGTCTTTTCGAAGTCCGGGTGCTCGAGCATCGCGATGAACATCGTCGGCACGCCGTGGAACGCGGTGATCGGCTCCTTTCGGATGCACTCGAGCGACACCTTCGGCGAGAAGTACGGGATCGGGCTCATCGTCGTCGCGTGCGTCATCGCGGCGGTCATCGCGAGCACCATGCCGAAGCAGTGGAACATCGGCACCTGGATCATCAATTGATCGTAGCTCGACAGGTCCATGCAGTCGCCGATGGCCTTGCCGTTGTTGACGACGTTGTAGTGCGTGAGCATCACGCCCTTCGGGAAGCCCGTCGTCCCGGACGTGTACTGCATGTTGCAGACGTCGTGGCGGTCGAGCTGCCGCGCGCGCTGGTGGACCTCGCTCATCGGCACGTCCTTCGCAAGCGCCAGCGCGCCCTCCCATGTGAAGCACCCGGGCTGCTCGGATTCGCAGGAGATGACGTTGCGAAGATACGGAAGCCGCTTGCTGAACAGCTCGCCCGGCGCGGTGGACTTTAGCTCCGGGCAGACCTCGTTGATGATCTCGACGTAGTTCGAGTCCTTGTAGCCGTCGATCATGATAAGCGTGTGCGTGTCCGACTGGCGCAAGAGGTACTCGGCCTCGTGCACCTTGTAGGCGGTGTTGACGGTCACGAGCACCGCGCCGATCTCGACCGCCGCCCAGAAGGTTATGAACCACTGCGGTATGTTCGTCGCCCAGATCGCCACGTGGTCGCCGCGCTTGACGCCCATCGCGATCAGCGAGCGCGCGAACAGGTCCACGTCGTCGCGGAACTCGGAGTAGGTGCGCGTGTAGTCGCACGTCGTGTAGCGGAACGCAAATTGGTCCGGGAACTCCTTGACGATGCGGTCGAGCACCTCCGGGAACGTCAGGTCGATCAGGTGCTCCTTGGGCCAGGGGTACTTGCCGGTTCCGCGGTTGTCGGTTTGAAGGCACTGGGCGGAGTAGGTCTTGACGAAGTGCGCGAAGTGCGGGAACACGATGCCCGCGTCGGTCAGGTCCGGCATCCACCGCTTGACCCACTCGAGCGACACGAAGCCGTCGTAGTCGCTCTCTCGCAGGCAGTCGAGCATGCGGTAGATCGGCAGGTCGCCCTCGCCCATCATCTTGTAGACGATGCGGCCGTCCTCGACGACGGAGTCCTTCGCGTGCACGTGGCGGATGTAGCGGCCGAGGTTCTGAACGGTCGCCTCCGGCTGCTCATGGAAGAAGCGGTACGGGTGGTGGATGTCCCAGAGCGCGGCGACCTCGGGCCGGTTCACGCGGTCGAGCAATTTCCGGAGCCGCGCGGTGTCCGCGTAGACGCCGTTCGTCTCGACCAAGAGCTTCACGCCCTTGCCCTTCGCGCGGTCGGCGAGCAGCAAAAGGGCCCGCGCGATCTTTTCGTCGTCGACCTCGCCCTCGGGCTGGGGCTCGCGGTCCGCGAGCACGCGTATGTACGAAGCTCCGAGCCGCCCGGCGAGCTCGATGTACTCGGTGATCTCGAGGATCGCCGCCTCGCGGTCGGCCTCGTCCTTGAGCGGCGTGCTGGAGGAAAGGCAGGGAATCGTAAGTCGCAAATCGCTCAGTTTCCGGATGGTCTGGTTGATGCGGCGCGGCGTAAACGGGGCGGCGGTCACAGCGTGTATGTTGCGGCCGATGCCACGAATCTCGATGCCGTCAAATTGAAAGTCCTTTGCCATCGTGTAGATGTCGACCCAGTCGAAGTCCGGACATCCAATCGTCGAAAAGGCGATTCGCATTGGTTTCCCTCCACTTCATTTTAATGTGGCTACGATTGTAGCATCCGGCCGCATGGAAATCAACGGGCCGGAAGTTAAGATTTGCATATTCATTCATTCCGGACTTGCATCAACCGTTCGGCAAATCGCTTGTACCGCGGCCGCTTTTGTGGTAAGATAAAGGATAGCAGATAATCATGCGGGAGGATTTGGTATGCAGAAAATCCGGACCACGGTGCGGGTCGCGGGCAAGGAATACACGATTGCCAGTTACGACGACGAAGCGCACGTGCAGCGCGTTGCCTCGTACGTCGATCGCAAGATGAGCGAGCTTTCGCTTTCGACGCGGCTTCCGCAGGCGCAGCTTTCGGTGCTCGTGGCGATGAACGTAGCCGACGACATGCTCAAGGCGCACGACGAGATCAACCGGCTGCGCAAGGAGCTCGAGGAGGCGCGCCAGTCGTCCGAGGCGAAAAAATGACGGAGCTTCTCGCCCCGGCCGGGGGAATGGAGGCGCTCAAGGCGGCGGTCGAGAACGGCGCGGACGCGGTGTACCTGGGCGCGAAATCGTTCAACGCCCGGCGCGGCGCGGACAACTTCGACGGCGTGGGGCTGCGGGAGGCGATTGAGTACTGCCACCTGCGCGGCGTTTTGGCGTACGTGACGCTCAACACGCTCGTGCGCGAGGACGAGCTTCCGGAGCTCGACCGGCAGATCGCGGAGATCGCCGAGGCGGGCGCGGACGCGGCGATCGTGCAGGACCTGGGCGTCGCGGCGTCGGTCCGAACGATCGCGCCGGAGGTGAAGCTGCACGCGAGCACGCAGATGGCCGTCCACAACCATCAGGGCGTCGAATTCCTGCGCGGGCATGGCTTTTCGCGCGCGGTGCTCGCCCGGGAGATGCCGCTCTCCGAGATCGAGCGGTGCGCGGGCCTCGGCGTCGAGCTCGAGGCGTTCTGCCACGGCGCGCTGTGCGTCGGCTGCTCCGGCCAGTGCCTGTTTTCGAGCCTCGTCGGGGCCCGAAGCGGCAACCGCGGCATGTGCGCGCAGCCGTGCAGGCTCCCGTACCGGCTGCGCGAGAAGGAGGGCTACCTGCTCTCGACGCGCGACCTGATGCTCGTCGACGAGCTCGGCGTCCTGCGCGAGGCCGGGGTCTCGTCGTTCAAGATCGAGGGGAGACTCAAGCGCGCGGAGTACGTCGCGATCGCGACCGCGGTCTATCGAAGGGCGCTCGACGGCGAAGCGATCGCCGACGCCGACCGCGAGGCGCTTCTGCAGATATTCAACCGCGGCGGGTTCAGCCGC
>MWAC01000213.1 GCA_002068815.1 Firmicutes bacterium ADurb.Bin467
CCCGCCGAACGGCCGTCCGCCCGGCGGGCGCAATGCGGATTAGTAGTCGACCTCGTCGACGTTCTCGGCGGTCAGCATGCGCCACTCGGTGCCGGTGATGACCTTGTCCTCGACGATGATGCTGTTGAAGCCGAACACGCCCAGATCGTCGCCGGTCTTGAGCTCAACGCCGGCCTTGACCGCGGCCGCCGCGCGGCACATTGCCTGCCCGACCTCGCCCGGGTCCCAGCTCATCAAGACGTCGATCGAGGTGTCCTTAACGTAGGTGCGGTTCGCGTTCGGGAGGCCGACGGCGACGAAGGTGATCTGGTTGGTCAGGCCCGCCTCCTGGATCGCGAGCGCGATCGAGGGGGTATCGGTCGCGGACGGGCAGAAGCACGCCTTCGCGTTCGGGTAGGTCTTCAGAGCTTCCTTGGCCTTCTCGTAGGAGTTCGCCGCGTTGTTGCCGGTCTCGATGAACACGCCGCCGGCGTTGGCGACCTTTATGTTGGGATAGGCCTCGGTCATCCTGTCGACGATCGCCTGCGCCCAGCCCACGTGCGAGGTGGAGGCGAGGCTGCCGACGAAGACGATGATCTCGCCCTCTCCGCCCATGCCCTCGGCCATCTTGTCCGCGGCCATCGTGCCGAAGTCCTTCATCTTGAAGGCCTCGATGTCGTAGTCGATGTTCTTGAGCAGCGTTCCCTCGTTCGAGATCACGATGATGCCCTCTTCGCGCGCCTTGCCGAGCTCGACGTCGATCTGCTCGGGCGAGAACGGGCACACGGCGATGACGCCGACGCCGCCCGCGACGGCATCCTGCACGACGCGGTTCTGCGCCGCGGCGTCGCCCGCGCTCGGGCCGGACTGGTAGCAGGTGGAGCCGGTCTGCTCGCTGTAGAGCTCGATGCCGGAGAACATGCGCGTGAACCACGCGCCGCCGACGGTCTTGGGCAGGAACGCGATGTCCATTTCCTGCATCAGGTCTTCGGACGCGAATGCGACGGACGCAAACAGCATCGTCAAGGCGAGGAGCGTACACAGGATCTTCTTCATAAACCTTCCTCCTAAACTATTTTTCGTTTATTTGGCGTTTGCCAAAATTGCAATTCGGTTCAGGAAGGCCCGGCCGTCGGCTGCTTGCAGACTTTCCGGTATTGCGAACAACGCGCCCGGGTTATTCTCGACGCATCGCGCAATATGCTTTGGTACCGTTAACCATCCGCTGGGGACATTATAAGTTGAAACGTTTTAATTGTCAAGGGGGTATGCGGCAATTTTTCTCGGAAGCAAGATAAAACGACAACAACCGAAAACAAACGACAGCGTGCGGGGAGGGGGCGGGAGCGAGGTCGCTGCGGAACAATATGCGGGTGGGATCGATCGCGCGGGGGAAGGATGGACAAGAGCGCGGGGAATTTGGAGAAAGCCGGAAAATCTACCTCCGCCGGGACGTGCTCCCCTTGACCTTCAGCACCGGGTCGAACACGATCGGCTCCTCGGAGAGCGGCTCGCGGTTGATCTTCGCGAGTATCCGATCGACGACGGCCTCGGCCATCCTCTTGACCGGGTACTCGAGCGTCGTCAGCGGCGGGTCGATCAGGTCGGAAAACGCGAGGTCGTCGAAGCCGACGACGGAGAGGTCGGCGGGGATCGAGAGGTTGTAGCTGCGCGCCTGCTTGTAGACGCCGTAGGCGATCATGTCGTTGAACGCGAAGATCGCGGTGACCTTTTTCCCGAGCAGATACGCGAGCGCCTGCTCGCCGCTCGCGATATCGAACTCGCCCTCGTAGACGAGCGCCGGGTCCCAGGGGATGCCCTCCTTTTCGAGCGCCTCGCGGCAGCCGCGGAGCCTCTCCCGGCAGTTTCCGTAGTGCAGGGGGCCCGTGATATACCCGATCTGGCGGTGGCCCATGTCGATCAAGTGGTGAACGGCGAGATAGCCGCCGAGGTAGTCGTTCGGCAGCACCGCGCCCGCGATGAACTCCCGGGGCACGCGGTCGGTCAGCATCACCGGAATCCGCAATTCGCGCACCGCCTGCATGCACTTCGAGGTGTCGCCGGGGTCCTTGAACACGGACTTCGTCAGAATGATGCCGTCGACGGCGCGGTCCTCGAAGTCGTAGAGGAAGCGTATCGTATCCTCGATGTCGTTCTGCGCGATGCGTATGATCGTCGAATAGGCGCGCTTTTCCGCAAACAGCTCGATCTGCTCGCAGTAGACGGTGTGGAAGATGTTGCTGATGTCGGGAACGATCAGCCCGATGGTGTTCGTCTTGTGCGTCGCCAGGGCGACGGCCAGCTGATTCGGGCGGTAGCGCATCTCCTCGGCGGCGCGCAGCACCTTCTCGCGAGTCCCGGCGGAGATGGGAACGGGGCGATTGTTCAGCACCAGCGAAACCGTCGAGGGGGACACGTTTGCGCGCGCTGCGACATCGCGGATCGTCGTTCTCATGCGTTCGCCTCCGAATGCGTGTGTTCCAACAGCATTCTACCACAGTTCGGATATGCCGTCAATGCAGGTTAAACTGTTTTATGCGCGCGTCCGTCGGCGGGGCCGCGCATCCTTTCGAATTTTCCCGGGCGCTTTTATCCGCGAAGGGAGCGCGGGGGTTAAACCGTTTTAATCCCGCTGCGCATCGGCGGGCGGCGTGGCGGGGACGCTAGCCGTGTGGAGCGCGTTTTTCGTTTCTCCGGCAGGAAATCCCACAGGCTTCTCGAATACCTATCCGAAAGGGGGATGCGCATGAAGGACATATTGATGATCGCGACCGGGGGGACGATCGCCTCGAAGCCCACGGAGAACGGATTGCAGCCGTCGATGACGGCGGAGGAGATTCTTATGCGCGTCCCGGCGCTCGAGGACAAGTGCAGGGTCAAGGGCGTGCAGCTGTTCGACCTCGACTCGACGAACATGCGGCCGGAGCACTGGCTCGCGATCGCGGCCTTAATCGAGGAGCACTACGGCGAGTTCGACGGCTTCGTCGTCACGCAC
>MWAC01000214.1 GCA_002068815.1 Firmicutes bacterium ADurb.Bin467
TGCATCCTCTCGGCCTTTTCCTTGTTGTTCGGGTTCAGGTCCGGGTGATAGATCTTCGAGAGGAGCCTGTAGTTTGATCGGATGTAGGAAATGGCCGGCGCATCGCCCAGCGTGCGCGCGATGTTCACGAGCACCTCGACGTCCGAGCCTCCCCCGGCGCTCAGGTAGAACGAGCCGCCGACGAGCCCGAGCATCACGAGGAACGAGAGGATCAGCCCCGCGTAGCGCACGCGGCGCATCGACGCGCCGGCGAACGCCGTCAGCACGCCGATCAGCGAGGCCAAGACCATCGGAATCATCGGCACCGCGAGCGCGGTCAAAAGATACGAGATGTAGAACAGCGCGCCGGGCCTCGCAAACCAGGCATAGACGCCGCCCGCGGGCACGAGCACGATCAGGGCGAACGAGAGCTCGATCGAGTAGAGCTTCAGCATCCTCGCCGCGGCGACCGTGCGCGCGGGAATCGGCAGAGACAGTATCAGGTCGAAGTCGCGCGACTGAAACAGCGCGTCCGACGCCTTGAAGATCGTCGTCATCAGGACCGTCACCGCGGAGATCGCCGCCATCATCACCGGGAACACGTCGAGCGCGCCCATCCAGTTGAGGCCGTAGCAGATGCCGAAGCAATAGACGCCGACGACGCCCAAAATCGCGAGCATGCCGAGCGCCATCAGCGGCACGAGTATGCGCGCGCGCCGGCGGCGCTTGGGGTCGTTGAGCAGCTTGTTGACGCCGAACAGCTCGAGCCGGTTGAGCCGGAGCAGAAGCAGCAGCTTTCTCATTGCTCGATCAACTCCAAAAACAGCTGCTCCAGAGAGCCGTCGCCGCGCACCTTGTCGGTGTCGCCGAACGCGACGAGCGCGCCGTCCTTGATGATGGCCACCTTGTCGCACAGCTTTTCGGCGACGTCCAGGACGTGCGTCGAGAAGAACACCGCGCCGCCGCGCTTGCACAGCGCGTGCAACTGCTCCTTGAACACGTGCGCGGCGACCGGGTCGAGCCCGACGAACGGCTCGTCGAGCACGAGCAGCTTCGGGTCGCGCATCAGGGCGCCGATCAGGGTCAATTTCTGCTTCATGCCGTGCGAGTACGAGCCGATCGAGTCGCCGAGGTTTCCCGTCAGCGAGAAGAGCCCCGCGTACTCGCGCGTGCGCTCCTCGCGGTCGCCGGATGGAATCTCGAACACGTCGGCGATGAAGTTCAGGTGCTGTATGCCCGTCAGGTACTCGTACAGGTCCGGGTTGTCCGGGACGTAGGCGAGCATCTTCTTGCAGGCGATCGGCTCGCGCTTGATCGAGTGCCCGCCGACGAAGATGTCCCCCTCCTCAAAATCGAGCACGCCCGCGATCGCGCGGATGGTCGTCGTCTTTCCCGCGCCGTTGTGGCCGATGAAGCCGACGATGGAGCCCGGCTCCACCGCGAGCGTCAGGTCTCTGACCGCGCGCTTTCCGCCCCGATAGGTCTTTGAAAAATTCCGTATGTCGAGCATTGCGCTTCCCTCCCCCTCGCCGCATATTGTAGCCGATTCCCCAGCCGTTGGCAAGCCGTGCCGCTCAAAAACCGCGTTCTGACCGCCAAAATGACGAACCCCGGGGCTTTCGCCCCGGGGCCGGGTGCGCTCGATCGGCTTAGCGGCCGAACTGCGCGTCGTTGTTGCCGGACTCGGTCGTCCACATCTCGAGCATGTTGATCGGGTCGTTGAAGTCCGCGATCCAGCCGTTGCGCGCGACGTCGTAGTGGCCGTCCTTGCGCTCGTTGAGGAACACGTCCCACTCGGAGGTCTTGATCGTCATCTCGATGCCGACGGCGGCGAGGTCCTGCTGCATGCACTGCGCGATGCCCTCGTGGCCGGTGCTCGGGTTGGTCAGGTATTCGAACGACAGCGGGGTCTCCGCGGAGAGCATGCCGTTCTCGAACTTATAGCCCGCGGTCTCGAGCAGCGCGATCGCGCCCTCGACGTCCGGCGTCAGGCTGTAGTAGCCCAATTCATCCGCCACGGGGTAGCTGTACTTGTCGTCGTTGGTCCTGAACACGCCGCCGTTGCCGTCGAGCATGCCGTCCGGGATGAAGGTGTTCGCCAACTTCTGGCCGGTCTGCGCGACCGTGTCGATGATATACTGGCGGTCGATCAGGAGGCTGATGCCCTTGCGGACGTTCGCGGCCTGCTCGGCGGTCAGGCCGTCGAACATCGGGCTCTTGACGTTGAAGATCATATAGTAGGTGCCCAGCTGGTCGACGACGTTGAACTCGGGGTTCTGCTCCGCGAGCAGCGTCTGGATGGCGTCGGTCGGCACGGTGTCGATGAAGTCGAGGTTGCCGGCGTTGTAGGCGGCGTAGATGACGGCGTCGTCGGCGGAGAGCATGAACTCCAGGCGCTCCAGCTTCACGTTCTCGGCGTCAAAGTAATTCGGGTTCTTGACGTAGACCATGCTCTCGTTGTGCTTCCACTCCTGGAGCATGTACGCGCCGCAGGAGACGAAGCCGGCCTCACCGGCCCAGGCGCCGGCGTTGAGCACCTTGCCGTCGGCATCCTTGAAGCCCGGGGCGTTTTCGACGGAGGCCTCGTGCACCGGGAAGAACGTCGGGAACGCGGCGAGATCGAGGAAGTACGCGCAGGGCGCGTTCAGCTCGACCGTCAGCTTCAGGCCGTCCTCGGAGGCGGAGACCTTCAGCGTGCCGTCGTCGTTCGTGGCGATGCCGCCGAGCATGTAGGCGTAGTCGGCGGCCGTGTCCGGGTTGACCGCGCGGTTCCAGGAGTAGACGAAGTCCTTCGCGGTCAGCGGATCGCCGTTGGACCACTTGAGGCCCTCTTTCAGCGTGAACGTCCAGGTCAGGCCGTCCTCGGAGGTCTCATAGCTCTGCGCGAAGTTCGGCGCGAGCTGGCCGTTGGCGTCATAGGTGTAGAGGCCGCCGAAGCTGTTCGCCGCGAGGCAAGCGCCGTCCACGGAGGAGTTCAGCGCCGGGTCGAGGTGATCCGGCTCGCTGGCAAGCTGTATGCGCAGCGTCGTCTTGTCGCCATAGGTCGTGTGCATGAAGAACTTCGTGCCATAGAGGTTCGAATAGAAGCCCTCGATGCCTTCCTTCTTCATGAACAGGTCGTTGTAGTAGTAGATCGGCACGAGCGCGCCGGTGCCCATCAGGATGTCCTCGGCCTGATGCATCAGTTCCTCGCGGTGCGCGAAGTCCGTCTCGGCCTTGATCTGGGCGATCAGGGCGTTGTACTCCGTCCAGTCGGGTTCCGATCCGGCGTCGGCCAGCGCGTTCGCGCCGGCTGCGAGCATCAGAACGGCGAGCAGCAGGGCAAGCAGTTTCTTCATGAAATTACCCCTCCTCAAGATATTTATATCCAGCCGATTGATGTCAATCCGGCCCAGATACCTTCGTTATTCCCGGATGTTCCAGCAGGCGGCCATGTGGCCGTTTCCGTAGTCCCTGAGCTCCGGGCGCTCGAGCGCGCATTTCTCGGTCGCGTAGCGGCAGCGGAGCCGGAACGAGCAGCCGCTGGGCATGTTGAGCGGGCTGGGCACGTCGCCCTCGAGCGGAATCCTATGCCGGGTGCGCGCGAGCTTCGGGTCCGGGACCGGGATCGCGGACAAGAGCGACTGCGTGTACGGGTGCAGCGGGTGGTCGTTCAATTCGTCCGACTCGGCGGTCTCGACGATGCGGCCCAGGTACATGACCGCGATCCTGCGGCTCATGTGGTTTACGACGAGCAGGTCGTGCGCGATGAACAGGTACGCGATGCCGAGCTTCTGCTGCAATTCCTCGAACGTGTTGATGATCTGCGCCTGGATCGACACGTCCAGCGCCGAGACCGGCTCGTCGCAGACGATGAACTTCGGGTTGACCGCGAGCGCGCGCGCGATGCCGATGCGCTGGCGCTGGCCGCCGGAGAACTCGTGCGCATAGCGGCGCGCGTGGTCGGCGTTGAGGCCGACGAGCAGCATCAATTCCTCGACGCGCTCGCGGCGCTCGGCCTTCGTGCGGAACAGCCTGTGGATGTCGAGCGCCTCGCCGATGATGTCGGAGACGGTCATGCGCGGGTTCAGGGACGAATACGGGTCCTGGAACACCATCTGCATGTTGCGCCGGTACAGGTGGACGTTCTGACGGTTGACCGGGTGCCCGTCGAAGAGCACCTCGCCGGCGGTCGGCGTGTACAGGTGGATCAGCGAGCGGCC
>MWAC01000215.1 GCA_002068815.1 Firmicutes bacterium ADurb.Bin467
GGGGTAGGTGTAGCCGTTCTTCTCGAAAAACGCGGAGATCGTCTCTGCGTCCTCGCCGGAGTTCAGACCCAGCACGACGAGCCGGTCCTCGTAGTCCTCGGAGAGCTTCTGGAGGTCCGGCATCTCGCCGACGCACGGCGGGCACCACGTCGCCCAGATGTTGACCAGCACGACCTTGCCGCGCTGCTCGGACAGCTTGAACACCGTGCCGTCCGTGAGCTCCACCTCAAAGTCCGGCACCTCGGCGCCGATCTGCACCGGGGCAATTTGCGCAGCCAGCGCGGCGGGGGACAGGATCAGGAGCGCCAGCAGCACCGCGAGCAGTTTTTTCATCGATTTTTTCCTCCTTTTTTGTCGGCCATTTCCAGCGTATGGCGTGGGTCGGGCAGCGGGGGATGCAGTCGCCGCAGCGCAGGCACTCCCGGTCGTTGACCTCGCGGACGTCCATCCCGCAGGGGCGCGTGCACCGGCCGCAGTGGATGCACTTCTCCTCGTCCACGCGGACGCCGACGAGCGCGAAGCGGTTGAACAGCGAGTAGATCGCGCCCAGCGGGCACAGGAACCGGCAGAACGGCCGGAACATGAACACCGACAGCGCGACGACCGAGACCGTCACGAGCGCCTTCCACGAAAACAGCCAGCCCGCAGCGGCCCGGAGGTTCTCGTTCGCGATCAGCAGCGGGAACCCGCCCTCGAGCGTCCCGGCCGGGCAGAGCCACTTGCAGAACGCCGGCGTGACGACGCCGTTTCGGATCAGGAAGTACACGGGCAGCGCGAGCACGAACACCGCGAGCACTACGTACTTGATACCCGTGAGTCTGCGCGTCCAAACGCCCTTTTTGATCTTGCGCGAGGGTATCTTGTGAAGCAGCTCCTGGATCAGCCCGAACGGGCACAAAAACGCGCAGATCGCGCGGCCGAACAGCGCGCCGAACACGAGCAGCGTCCCGAGCACGTACATCGGCACCGCCTTCGGGAAGCTGTTGAACGACGCCTGCAAGGACCCCAGCGGGCACGAGCCCACCGCCCCCGGGCAGGAGTAGCAGTTGAGCCCCGGCACGCAGATCTTCTTGAGCTCGCCGCGGTAGATCGTGCCGCTCAAAAACCCTCCGACGTTCGCGTTGAACAGCGCCGCCGAGAGGACCTGCACGATCTTCCGGTGCCGGCGCGCGAGAAACGCTCGAATCCCGCCCATCATCCGATACCGATGCATTCCAGGCAGATAAAGATCGCCTTGCGGAACACGCCCTCTTCCTGCCCCAGAGCGACGCCCGCGGCGACCAAGGCCGCGCCCGCGCAGAGCGCCAAAATCCCCGCAATTCTCCCGCGCATCGAATCCCTCCCGCACACCCCTATGACGCATTTCCGGGGTATGTGGTTCCGATTGTAGCATAAAAACAGGAACCTGTCCACCTTCGGATTTTAGCACTCTTAACGCATGAGTGCTAAAAAACGATTGACAAGCCCTTCCGCAGGGGCTATAATATCTGCGAACAAACGACACGGAGGTGTTTTCCATGGCCGAGCGCGGCACAATTTCCATTCACGCCGAGAATATCATGCCGGTGATCAAGAAGTGGCTGTATTCCGACAAGGACATATTCGTCCGGGAGCTGATTTCCAACGGCGCGGATGCGATCAGCAAGTACAAGCGGCTCGTCGCGGCGGGCGAGGCGGAGAAGGGGGACGACTACCGCATCGACGTCGTCTGCGACGAGAAGGCCGGCACGCTGACGTTTACCGACAACGGCATCGGCATGACCGCGGACGAGGTCAAGCGCTACATCGCGCAGGTCGCGTTTTCCGGCGCGGAGGAATTCCTCAAGAAGTACAAGCCCGAGGACGGCGAGAGCGGCATCATCGGCCACTTCGGGCTGGGCTTCTACTCGGCGTTCATGGTTTCGAAGAAGGTCGTCATCGACACGAAGAGCTACCTCGAAGGCGAGGAGGCCGTGCGCTGGGTCAGCGAGGACGGCATGGCCTACGACATGGAGCCATCCGACCGGGCGGCGCGCGGCACGTCGATCACGCTGCATCTCAACGACGAGGACCGCGAGTTTTTGAGCTTCTGGACGCTTCGGCAGACGCTCGAGAAGCACTGTCAGTTTATGCCGGTTCCGATCTTCGCGTCCGAGGTGAAGGAGCCGAAGGACGGCGAGGAGCCGAAGGAGCCCGAGCAGATCAACGACGCGAACCCGCTGTGGCTCAAGCGCCCGTCGGACGTCGCCGAGGACGAGTACCGCGAGTTCTACCATAAGGTGTTCCACGACTTTGAGGAGCCGCTGTTTTGGATTCACCTGAACGCCGAATACCCGTTCAACTTAAAGGGCATATTGTACTTCCCGAAGCTCAAAAACGAGTTCACCGCGAGCGAGGGGACGATCAAGCTCTACAACAACCAGGTGTTCGTCGCCGACAACATCAAGGAGGTCATCCCGGAGTTCCTGATGCTTTTGAAGGGCGCGATCGACTGCCCGGACCTGCCGCTGAACGTGTCCAGATCGTTCCTGCAGAACGACGGGTACGTCAAGAAGATGGCCGCCTACATCACGCGCAAGGTCGCCGACCGGCTGCTGACCGAGTTCAACACCCACCGCGAAGATTATCAGAAGTACTGGGACGACATCCACCCGTTCGTCAAATACGGCTGCATACGCGACGACAAGTTCTACGAGCGCGTGAAGCCGGCCCTGATCTACAAGACGTCCGCGGGCGAGTATGTGACGCTCGAGGAGTACAAAAACCGCGCCGGCGAGGGCGAGCCGACGGTTTTGTACGCGAGCGACGAGAAGCGGCAGGCGCAGATGATCCGGCTCTACACCGATCAGGGCAAGGACGTCGTGCTCTTGGAGACCTTGATCGACAACAACTTCATCAGCTTCCTCGAGTACGCCGAGCGCGAGCAGAAGCTGAAGTTCCTGCGCGTCGACGCGGCCGCGGACGCGCTGACCGAGGGAAAGGGCGCCGGCGGGGACGCCGGGAAGAGGCTGACGGAGCTCTTCCGGAAGGCCGTCGGCGACGAACAGCTCGAGGTCGAGTTGAAGTCGTTCAAGGCGGACGACCTGATCGCGATGGTGACGGTCGACGAGCAGTCGCGCCGCTTCGCCGAGATGTCGAGGCAATGGGGCCGCGAGATGTCCTTCCCGGAAAAGCGGACGCTGGTGCTCAATCAGAAGCACCCGGTCGCGAAGTGGCTCGGGTCGCAGGAGGGCGAGAGGGCCGAGCGCGTCGCGGCGCAGGTGTTCGACCTCGCGGAGATGGCGCGCCAGCCGCTCGTCGCGGACCGCATGGTCGAGTTCCTGCGTCGCAGCAACGCGCTGCTTTCGATGCTGATCGGCGAATGACGGCCTCCCGGCGCCCCGTTTGGCCGCGGGGCGCCGGGGATTTGCATATCATGGAGACATATGGTATAATCTCTGTCATACGATAATATCATGAGGGCGGGGTTTCCTGTGGACGACACCAACACGCCGATCGCCGCGCTGAAATCGCAAATCCTCGCGCTTTGCAGGCGCAAGGGCTGGGGGGACGAGAGGGGCGTTCAGAACCCGCAGCACGTCGCGATGGCGATG
>MWAC01000216.1 GCA_002068815.1 Firmicutes bacterium ADurb.Bin467
AGGGGCACGACTACCACATGGTCGTCGGCTCCGGCATGCTCTGGGGCGAGGCCTACGACTACGCGATGTGCATCCTCGAGGAGATGCTGTGGCTGAAGACGAAGTCGATCCACGCGGCGGAGTTCTTCCACGGGACGCTCGAGCTCGTCGAAAAGGACACGAGCCTGCTCCTGTTCTTCGGCGAGGACGAGACGCGGCCGCTGATGGACCGCGTGTTGAAGTTCGCGAACAAGGTCTCCGACGTCGTCAACGTATTTGACACGCGCGATGTGGAGCTCCCGTTCACGCGCGAGTCCTTCCGCAGGATCGTCTCCCCGATGGTGCTCTACGCGCTGACCGAGCGGCTCTCCTGCCACCTGGAGAAGGAGCGCAACCACCCGCTTACGACCCGGAGGTACTACCGCCAGATCGAATACTGATTTGCCCGACGCCCGGAATGAGACGTTCAGGAGAGAGATGCCGTGATTCGAGAAGAGCGATTGGCCAAGATAACGGAATACATCAACGCGTGCCGCTACGCGCGGATCGACGATCTGGTCGACTACATCGGCGTCTCGAAGCCGACGATCCGGCGCGACTTGACGGAGCTCTGCAACCGCGGCAAGATCAACTTCGTGCGCGGCGGCGCCACGAGCGTCTCCGAGCCGGAGAAGAACGGAAGCGGCAGCACCTTCGACCCGACCGAGACGAATTCCAGCAACGTGCTCGCCCGGCAGAGGATCGCCGCGGAGGCGGCAAAGCTCGTGCAGCCCGGCGACAAGATCTTCCTCTGCGCCGGAAGAACCACGCGCGAGATGGCCAAGCACCTGAAGGACATGCGCCACATCAGCGTCGTCACGAACGACTTCATCATCGCGGCCGAATTGTACCGCTGCGAGAACATCGGCGTGATGATGGCCGGCGGCGAGGTCAAGGACAACCGCGGCGTCCCCTCCACCTGCGGCTTCGCATCGGAGGACTTCATCAGCAAGCTGCGCGTGAACGCCGCGTTCCTGAGCTGCGACAGCGTCGACGTGCACTCCGGCTGCTACATCCTGAACCCCGGCGAGGTCGGCCTGATGCGCGGCGTGCTCGCCAACGCGAGCCGGCACATCGTCATGGCGGACCACGACAAGTTTTCGTCGAACGCGTTCGTGTCGATCTGCAAGATGGACGAGATCGACGTGCTGGTCACGGACGTGGGCCTCTCCGAGGACCTGCGCGAACTGCTGGCCAAGACAAACGTCAAGACGCTGTACGCCTGATACGACAGCTCCGCGCCGCCCTGCATGAAGCGAGGCGGCGCGGTTTTTTACGCGGAATTGGATTGGGGCTGTTCCGGGAAGCCCGCGCGGGCCGGCGCGGTTTTTTCCATGGAAGAGATGGGATTTCCCCGCGGGCGGGGACCGCTGCGGAGGCTACGCTCCGCCGTCCGCCTCGAAGACCTTCCCGACGAGCGCCGAGTATTCCCGGAACGCCGCGGTGTCCGCGAGCGGGGCGAGCGCCTCCCGCTTCCGTCGCCGCCACGAGCCCGCGGCATCGGCCTCCTTTTGCTCGCTCTCCGCCCCGACGAGCGCCGCGACGCGCTCGCCGAACCGCTCCCGGAGCTCCTCTTCGCCGACGCCCGCGTCCTCGACGACATCGTGCAGGACGGCCGCGGAGAGCACCTCCGGGTCGCCCGTCAGCGTCGCGGCGATCGCGCATGCCTCCATCGGATGCACGATGTAGGGGATAGCCGTCCCCTTTCGGAACTGCCCCTCGTGGCATTTCGCGGCGAACGCGATCGCGTCTGTCAGGAGCATGTCCCTTCCTCCTCTACCGGACATTCACCGGGATGCGCCCGGTCGGGCGGAAACCGCCGAAGATCGCGCCGAACAGCGCCGGGAGGTTAGGCCCGTACTTGCCCGTGATGGCGCCGGATTCGGCGTCGCCCTCGCCCATGCCGACGCAGCCGAACGACAGGAGCTCCGCCGGGCACTCTTCGTAATTCACGACGTCAAACGGCGCCCCGACGCTGGCGTGCACAAACCTATCCTCCTTGCCGGACGCCTCGACGGATTTCCAGACGGCGGTCGGCAGCGCGGTCATCCAGTGGTCGGGCGACAGCGAGGCGGTGCCGCTCATCTCGGTGTTCAGCACGATGTAGTCCGCGCGCCGAAGCGCCGACCTGAGCCCGTCGCCGATCCGATCCTCGCTGCGGTAGCAGTACGTCTCGAGCGACACACCCTCCGGGACGACGCCCTCGGCCTTCAGCCGGTTGAACGCGAACAGCGCGCTCGACGCCTCGTTCTGGTAGGGCGTCACGACGAGCACCGTCTCGCCGTCCTTTGGCGCGAACGGCAGCGCGCCCAGTTCGTCCCGCGTCAGCGCGATCGCGGCCTCGGCGATCTCCCGCTCGGTCTCGCGGTGGGCGGCGCACCCGACGACTAAGAGCGCGCTCCGCACCGCCTCGTCGTCCCCGGCGGCGTCGAAGGTCTCTCCCAGCAGGCCGGTCTCCATCTTCAGCCGCACAACCCGCTCGGCGGACTCGTCGATCCGGGACAGCGGCAGTTCGCCGCTCGATATCGCGGCCTCGACCGCTTGAAAGACCTCCTCGACCTTTC
>MWAC01000217.1 GCA_002068815.1 Firmicutes bacterium ADurb.Bin467
CCAGTCAGGGCGAACGGCGCTGGTCTGTTCGGTCATGCGTAGCGCTCCGCGCGGCTTGGACTCTAGCGGAGCTTGGCCCCTTCGCGCCCAGAGGTAAAGCGCTCCGCCACCAGCGCCAAGCGTGCAAGATCGAACGGCTTTTCGATAAAGTCATCCATGCCCGAAGCGATGGCGCGCGCGCGATCGGCCTCGCCGGAATCCGCCGAAAGCGCGATGATCGGCCCGTCGCCGAATGGCGGCGGCAGCGCGCGAATGCGCTTCGCCGCCGTGAAGCCGTCGGCGCGCGGCATGCGCAGATCCAGGAAGATCAGATCGTAGGCGAGCTTCGAGGCCGCCGCGACCGCTTCATCGCCATCCGCCGCGACATGCACTTCAGCGCCCACGCGCGTCAGCGCCGTGCGCGCCAAAAGCGCGTTGATCGGATTGTCTTCCGCCAGCAGCACGCGCCGCCCGGCGAGCAACAAGGCCGGCGCTTCCAATTCCTCGAGGCGCACGGCCTGCGACGCCGCATCCTTGCCGAGCGCGATGCGTACGCGCGCGATGAAGGACGCGCTGCGCACGGGCTTCAACACATAATGCTCGACGCCATACGCGCGAAATCGCGGGATCGCCTCGCGCGCTTCCTGCGCGGCCAAGCCGATCGTCACCGGCGCGGTTTCGACGATGCGTTCGATCGATTCGGGCCCAAGCGTTTCCGCGACGGCGTCGTCGAACAAAAGTGCATCGCAATCGGCCCAATCGACCGGCGAGAGCGCGCGCGCGATCACCGCGCCGGCGCCGACCGCGATTGCGCCCAAAGCATCGGCCAGCACGTCATTGTGCGTCAGCAAGCGTAGGCGAACGCCATCTAAAGGCCGCTCATACAATGTCCGTGTCGGCGCGTGCGAAGCGGAAGGCAGCGGCGCCTCGAACCAGAACGTCGCGCCGTGGCCTAGACGCGATTCGACGCCGACGGAACCGCCCATCGCCTGCGCGAGCCGCCGCACGATCGCCAAGCCGAGGCCCGCGCCGCCATAACGGCGCGAGATCGAAGCGTCGACCTGTGCGAATTCCTCGAAGATTTCGGCCTGTTTTTCCGCCGACACGCCCGGGCCGGTGTCGCGCACGCTGAGCCGCAAGCGATTGCGGCTGCACGGCGTCGCTTCGATGAGCACGCCGCCCTGCTCGGTGAATTTCACCGCATTGCCGGCGAGATTGAACAGGATCTGGCGCACGCGGCCTTCATCGCCGATCACGCGGCGCGGCGCGCCAGGGCGCAGCACCGCGGCGATCTCCAGGCCTTTTTCATGCGCCTTCGGGCTGAGCAATTCCGCGACCGATTGCAGCGTGCCTTCGAGATCGAACGGCGCGCGCTCCATTTCGACGCGGCCCGCTTCGAGGCGCGAATAATCGAGAATCTCGGTGATGAGATCGAGCAGATGTTCGCCGGATTGTTTCAAGGCGCGCAAATGATCGCGCGCTTCGGGGTCGAGCCGTGATTGGCCGATGAGGCCCGCCATGCCGAGCACCTCGTTTGCGTGCTGAAGCGCCTGCGAGACGGCGCTGCGGATCGCGTTCGAGGAAACCGTCGCGCCGCTCATCGCGTCCACGCCGAACGCCGCGTCCGGATTCGCCGCGATCCCCTGGAACGCCGCGAGGAACGTGTCCTGCGCGGAGGTGCCCAGCCCCTTCGTCTCGGTATGCGACGAGACGCTGACGCCGGTGACCGCGCCGTCCCTGACGCCCGCGGACAGCTTGATCTCGCCGCCGTAGCCGTCCGCCGAGAGCTCGTAGGCGTAGCCGACGGTCGCGCCCGCGTCGTCCTTCGCCGCGTACACGGCGGTGATCTTGTCGTAGCCTGTGAGGTCGCCCTCGAGCGGCTCAAACAGGTAGTCGCCCAGCACCGCGACGAGCGACGCGTTCATCTTCCTGTTCTCGTTCTTCGCGATCGGATCGGCCGTCACGCCGTTGACGACCGCGAGCATCAGCGCGGCCACGAGCGCGAACAGCATAAGCCTTATGCCCAACTTGACCGTCTCACGCATGGCGCTTCACCTCCCCGTACACCCTCGGCTTCGTATAGCGGTCGATCAGCGGCACCGCGAGGTTCATGATCAGTATCGCGTAGCTGACGCCCTCCGGCATCGGCGAGAGCTCGCGGATGACGAAGGTCAGAACGCCGCAGCCGACGCCCATGATGATCCGCCCGGTCGACGTGACCGGCGAGGTCGCGTAGTCCGTCGCCATGAAGAACGCGCCCAGGAACAGCCCGCCGGAGAGGATCGCGTACAGCGCGTCGTTGACCGAGCCGGACGAGATCCACTTCGCGACGAACACCGTCGCGATCATCAGCACCGGCACCTTCCACGAGATGATCCTCCGGACGATCAGGTAGATGCCGCCGACGAGCAGCGCCAGCTTGCTGACCTCGCCGAGGGAGCCCGCGCACTGGCCGACGAAGAGCTGCACAAGGCTGTAGTTTCCGGCCATCGCGAGCGGCGTCGCGGCCGTGACCGCGTCGACGGCGCCGGTCGCCGCGGTCGTGGCGCTCGTCGTCGCGGCGACCATTTCGACGCCCCGGACGGCCGCCGAGAACGCGCTCCCGGTCATGTAGCCGACCCACGAGACCATCAGAATCGCGCGCGCGGCGAGCGCGGGGTTCAGGAAGTTCGCGCCGATGCCGCCGAAGAACTGCTTGACCAGCACGATCGCCAGGAACGAGCCGATGATCGGGATCAAGACCGGGACCGTGACCGGCAGGTTGAACGCGAGCAGAAGTCCGGTGACGACCGCGCTCAGGTCGCCGATCGTCTGCGGCTTCTTCGCGATGCGGTTGTAGACCCACTCCCAGGCGACCGAGGACGCGACCGTGACCGCCATGATCAGAAGCGCCCGCCAGCCGAAAAAGTACACGGCGACCGCGCCCGCGGGCACGAGCGCGATGATCACCTCGAGCATGATGCTCGCGATCGTGTGCTCGGCGCGGATGTGCGGCGACGAGGATACGCGCCGAAGTCCATTGTGCTCCATAAGAATCTGCCTCCCGTATTTCGTCTATTTGCGCGTGACGGCGTGCTTGGCGACGCGGATGAAGTGCACAATCGGCAGCTTCGAGGGACAGACGTAGTCGCAGCAGCCGCACTCGATGCAGTCCGCGAGGCTTCGCTCGTCCCTCGCGCGCTCATAAAACTCCTTGTTCGAAAGCGCGTACAGGTCCAAGGGCATCAGGCCCGCCGGGCAGGCCGCGACGCACTTGCCGCAGCGGATGCAGTTTCCGCGCGGCCGGTCGGCCTTGCCGCGGTCGACCATCACGAGCACGCCGCCGATGCACTTCGTGATCGGCGTGTTCGGGTTGTAGCCCGAGAGGCCCATCATCGGCCCTCCGAGCACGATCTTGTTCGCGCCCTCGATCGCGCCGCCGGCCTGCTCGATGACGCTCTCGATGTCTACGCCGATGCGAACGCGCAGGTTCTTCGGCTCCTTGACCGCGCCCGCCACGGTGACGACGCGCTCGACGATCGGGAGGCCCTTGCGAATCGCGCGGGAGATCGCCGCGGCGGTGGACACGTTGATGACGACACAGCCCGCGTCCATCGGGAGCTTGCCGCTCACGACCTGCCGGCCGGTCAGCGCCTCGATCATCTGGCGCTCGCCGCCCTGCGGGTACTTCGTCTTGAGCGCGCGGACCTCGATGCCCTTGCCCTCGGCGGCCTTGCGCATCGCCTCGATCGCGTCCGGCTTGTTGAGCTCGATGCCGACCACCTTGCGCTTCGCCCCGACGATGCCCGCGGCGATTTCGAGGCCGTCGAGCGCCTCCTCGGTCTCCTCGAGCATCACGCGATGGTCGCACGAGAGGTACGGCTCGCACTCCGCGCCGTTTAAGATCATATAGTCGATGGGCCTGTCCTTGGGAACCGAGAGCTTCACGTGCGTCGGAAACGCCGCGCCGCCCATGCCGACGATGCCCGCCTCGCGGATCATGGCGATCAGCTTCGCCGGGTCGCGGAGGTCGTCCGCGCCCTTGAGCGACGGGTCCCACTGGTCGAGGCCGTCGCTCTCGATGACGATCGCGTCCGCGCGCTGCCCGCCGGGGAGCGTCCTGGGCTGTATGCCCTTGACCACGCCGGAGACCGACGCGTGCACCGCGACGCTCATGAACCCGTCCGGTTCGCCGATCTTCTGCCCGAGCAGCACCTTGTCGCCCGGCTTCACCAGCGGCTTGCACGAAGCGCCGATGTGCTGCGTCAGCGGAATCGCGACGACGCTGGGCCGCGCCGCGCGCTCGATGGGCTTCGTCCCGGTCTCACGCTTCCCGCCCCCGGCCTCGTGCGGGTGCACGCCGCGCCGGGAGATCAACGTCCTCTTCAAACCCAATACCTCCCCATTCTTCGCCCCGCCGTCCGACGGGAGCGCAAGCATTGCCATATATTTTCCTATATACCCCTATACCGCGCTTCGGCGCAACGGCGGCCCCGCGTCCCCCGGAAACCGGGAGTTCTCGGGGCCGGGTCCGGGACGGTTCCGGAGCGTCCCTCCCGCTCCGCGTCGGCTGCCCGCGGCGCGTATATGGATTCCCATATGCAATTATACCACATCGATGTCGTTTTGGGTATATAGATTTCAAAAAAAATCGGGAAATGACGCCCGCTCCGTCGTGTTCTCCAATGGATTCAGGCCCTTTCGCGCCGCGCATGCAAAAATTACCGCGCCCGGTGCGCGCGGACCCTTGGCGCTAGTATTCCGCATAGAGGTGGCAGGCAACCCTGTGGCCGGAAAAATCGCGCTCTGTCGGCGCTTCCCGCGCGCAGACGTCCATCCGGCGGTCGCAGCGCGGGTGGAACCTGCAGCCGGTCGGCGCCTCCCGGATCGACGGCACCGAGCCGCGGACGGCGCCTCGGGACGCGCGCCTGTCCGGGTCGGGCGACGGGATCGACGAGAGCAGCGCGCGCGTATACGGG
>MWAC01000218.1 GCA_002068815.1 Firmicutes bacterium ADurb.Bin467
GAGGTGGCCGACGCCCTTGTTTGTCTGATAGCTCGCGCGGCCCTTGACGGCCTCCATTTGGCGCGTCGCCTCCGCGCCGTCGACGGCGGCCCTCTTGACGAGCGCCATCGTCTCCCGGTCGCTCTTTCCCTCGGCGAGCGCGGCCTTGTACGCCTCGACCGCCGGGTACAGCGCGTCGATCATCGTCTTCATGCCGGGCTCGGCCTTGCCGCGGTTCATCATGTCTTTGACCATCGCCTCGAGCGCCAGGCAGAGCTCTTCGCTCGAAAGCGCCTCCTTGTCGGCGCACTTTTTGGAGGCGGCCATGTACGCGCCGCCGTAGAGTATGCCGGAGCTGCCGCCGATCTTGCTCATCATCAGCATGCCGATCTTCTTAAATACGCCGTGGATCGGCATCGCGCGCATCTCGTCCGCCGCGGCGAGGAGGTGCTCGAAGCCCATGTTGATGTTCGCCCAGTGGTCGCCGTCGCCGGTCGCGGCGTCGAGCGCCGAGATGTAGTCGCCGTTCTCGGCGATCTTCCTCGCGGCGCGCCCGAGGAACAGGACATAGTCGCCCGAGGTCAGTTGAAAGCCCATGTCGAATCCCTCCGTTTCTACTGCTTGAAGGCCGGGGCCTCGCTCGGGAAGTCCAGATAGCCCTTGAGCTCCCCGTCGAGCTTGAACAGCGTCACCGACGCGCCGGCCATCTCGAGCGACGTCATGTAGTTTCCGACGAACGCCCGGTAGATTTCGACGCCCTTTGCCGCGAGGATCGCCTCGACCTCGTTGTAGAGGATGTAGAGCTCCATCAAGGGCGTGCCGCCGAGTCCGTTGACCATGACGGCGACCTCGCTGCCCGCATAGTCGCAGTCGTCGAAGATCTTTTTGAGCAGCTTCTCGGCGAGCTCCTTCGCGGGCGTGATCTCCTCGCGGTTGATGCCGGGCTCCCCGTGGATGCCCATGCCGATCTCAACCTCGGTCTCGGCGAGCTGGAAGCCGGGCTTTCCGACGCCCGGCAGCACGCACGGCGTCATCGCCATGCCCATCGTGCGGATGTTCTCGATCGCCTTCTCCGCGGCCGCCTTGACCTCCGGCAGGCTCTTTCCCATCTCCGCCGCCGCGCCCGCGACCTTGTGCACGAACACCGTGCCCGCGATGCCGCGCCTGCCGGTCGAATAGGTGCTGTCCGGGACGGCCACGTCGTCCTTGACGACGACGAAGTCGGTCGCGATGCCCTCGAACTCGGCGAGCTCGCCCGCCATCTGGAAGTTCATGATGTCGCCCGAGTAGTTCTTGATGACCATCAGTACGCCCGCGCCGCTGTCCGCGGCCTTGACGCCCTCGATGATGCGGTCGGGCGACGGGGACGCGAACACGTTCCCGGCGACCGCCGCGTCGAGCATGCCGTAGCCCACGTAGCCCGCGTGCGCCGGCTCGTGGCCGCTGCCGCCGCCGGAGATGAGGCCGACCTTGCCGTCCTTCTTCTGCCGGCGCGCGATGACCTCCACGCCCTCGCCGAGGTACTGGACATTCGGGTTGGCCTTCGCGAGGCCCGAGAGCATCTCGGTCACGACTCGATTGGGATGGTTGATGATCTTCTTCATCGCTGTCCGCTCCTTATTCAAGTATTTGCATGCGCCTTGCTCGCGGCGCCCTTGCCGCCCAAGTACGCGTTTTTGACGCGCGGGTCGCGCGCGAGCTCCGCCGCGGGGCCGGAAATCTCGATGCGGCCGGTCTCGAGCACATAGGCGCGGTGGGCGATCGAGAGCGCCATGTTCGCGTTCTGCTCGATCAAAAGAATCGTCGTCCCCTGTCTGTTGATCGACTCGATCAGGTCGAAGATCAACAGCACGAGGTTCGGCGCGAGGCCCATCGACGGTTCGTCCAGCAGCAAGAGCGTCGGCTCGCTCATCAGCGCGCGCCCGATCGCGAGCATCTGCTGCTCGCCGCCGGAGAGCGTGCCCGCGGTCTGCCCCACGCGCTCCCTGAGCCGCGGAAACAGGTCGTACACGCGGTCGAACGATTGGTCGATCGCGGCCTTGTCGCTGCGGGAATAGGCCCCCAGCAGCAGGTTTTCGCGCACCGTCAGCGCCGGGAACACCTCGCGCCCCTCGGGGGAGAGGCTGATGCCCATCTCGACGATCCTGTAAGGCGGCAGGTTTGTGATGGGCTTATCGCGGAACGCGATCGAGCCGGACTGCGCCCGAACGAGGCCGGTGATCGCGCCGAGCGTCGTCGACTTTCCGGCGCCGTTCGAGCCGATCAGGGTCACGATCTCGCCCTGGGCGACCTCGATGTCGATGCCCTTGAGCGCGTGGATCGGGCCGTAGGAGACGTTCAGGTTCTCAATCTTCAGCATGCTTTTTCCGCTCCCCTCCCAGGTACGCGTCGACGACGTCCCTGTTGTTGGCGATCTCCTCGGGAAGCCCGTCTGCGATCAGCCGGCCGTGGTCGAGCACGTAGATGCGGTCGGAGATGTTCATGACCACGTTCATGTCGTGCTCGATGAGCAAAATCGTATAGCCCTCGTCGCGCAGCTGCCGGATGAAGCGCAGAAGCTCCTCGGTCTCCGCAGGGTTCATGCCCGCGGCGGGCTCGTCCAGCAGCAAGAGCTTTGCGTCCGTGGCCATCGCGCGCGCGATCTCGACCTTGCGCTGCTCGCCGTAGGGGAGGCTCTCGGCGTAGCTGTTCACATGCTTGAGAAGGCCGATGCTCTTGAGGATTTCGACCGCGCGGACGGCCTTCTCGCTCTCCTCCCTGCGGAAGAGCGCGGTGCGGAAGAGCGAGCTGAAGAACCGGTAGCGCGTGTTGATGTGCATGCCGACCAATACGTTCTCGATCACGCGCATCTTCGAAAACAGCCTAAGGTTCTGGAACGTGCGCGCGATGCCGAGCTTCACGATGTCCTGCGGCATCTTGTCAACGAGCGCCGTGCCGAGGAACTCCATCGTGCCGCCGGTGATGCGGTAGACGCCGGTCAGCATGTTGAACACCGTCGTCTTGCCCGCGCCGTTCGGCCCGATCAGGCTCACGATCTCCCCCTGGTCGACGTGGAAGCTCACGTTGTCGACGGCGCGCAGGCCGCCGAACTGCATGGTGATGTTTTCGACGTTCAAAAATCCCATGGCCTACGCTCCTTTGCCTTCGTTCAACCGGGAGGGGGAGAGCCCGCGCGCCTCGAGCTCGCGCTTCGTGCGGCGGGACAGCTTGAACGGGAGCGTCGACTGCCAGCCGAGCGCGCCCTGCGGGCGGAACTGCATCATCAGAACCAAGAGCACCCCGTAGATCACGAAGCGCCACTCGTTGAGCCCGCGGAACACCTCGGGGAACAAAAGCAACAGCGCCGCGCCGAACACCATGCCGCGGATCGTCCCCAATCCGCCGACGATGACGACGCTGATGATCAACACCGAGATGTTGAACACGAAGTTCGTCGGCTCGATGTAGCCGTTGTTGATGACCGAGTAGAAGCCGCCCGCGATGCCCGTGATGAACGCGGAGATCACGAACGCCAAGATCTTGTAGCGCGAGGTCTTGATGCCCATCATCGTCGCCGCGAGCTCGTCGTCCTTGATCGCGAGGAACGCGCGGCCGGTCTTCGAGTTCTTGACCGCGAGGCAGCCGACCGCCGTCAGTACCGCGAGCGCGAGTATGATCTGGTAGAACCCGCCGTTCTGCAGATTGAACGTGTAGCCGAACAGCTCCGGCTTCGGGATGTTGCGCACGCCGTAGTTTCCGAACGTCACGGACTCCCACTGTTTCAGGACCATCTGCACGACCTCGCAGAAGCCGAGCGTGACGATCGAGAGGTAGGTCCCGGAGAGCCTGAGCGTCGGGAGGCCCAGCAAGAGCCCCACGAGCGCCGTGAACACGCCCGCGAGCGCGAGCGACGGCCAGAACGACAGGCCGAGCCTGACCTGCAGAAGCGCGCACGCGTACGCGCCGATGCCGTAGAACCCCGCGTGGCCGAGCGACACCTGCCCGGTGTAGCCGACGAGCACGTTGAGCCCCATGCCCAGCATCGAGTAGAGCGCGATCATCGTGACGAGCCGCAGCGTCGCGCGGTTTAAGTCCATGTACGGCACCGCGACGAGCAGAATTCCGCAGACGGCGAAGAAAAATCCCCTGTAGGCGCTGAAGAAGTGCTCGAACACGTACAGGAAGCCGTTTTCCCGGATGGAGCCGAATCGTCTGTTCTTCATCGCGCTACACCTTCGAAATGCCTTTCTTGCCGAACAGGCCGGTCGGCTTGAGGATGAGGATCAGGATCAGGATCACGAACGCCATCGGGTCGCGCACGTTGCTCCCGAGGTACTGCGCGGCGAGCACCTCCGCGACGCCGACGATGAGCCCGCCGATGACCGATCCGTAGAGTATGCCGATGCCGCCGACGACCGCGGCCGAGAACGCCTTGAGCCCGATCAGGGAGCCCATCGTCGGCGAGATCACCTGGTAGTAGCCGCCGATCAGCGAGCCCGCGATCGCCGCCGACGCGCCGCCGATGAAGAATGTAAACGAGATCACGAAGTTGACGTTGATGCCCATCAGGTTCGCGGCCTTCGAGTTCTGCTCGGTCGCGCGCATCGCGAGCCCTATCTTTGTGTAGTTGACGATGAAGGTGAGAACCGCCAGCAGCAATATCGCG
>MWAC01000219.1 GCA_002068815.1 Firmicutes bacterium ADurb.Bin467
GCATCGGCCATCCTGCGCCCGATCACCTGATCGACTGGAAGGGCTGCGACTGGGCGCCGGGCGGCAAGGAGCCCGCCGCGCACCCGAACGCCCGTTTCACGACGCCCGCGAAGCAGTGCCCGTCGATCGCGCCCGAGTGGGAGGACCCGAACGGCGTGCCGATCTCGGCGATCCTGATCGGCGGCCGCCGCCCGAGCACGATCCCGCTGGTGCACGAGAGCTTCGACTGGAAGCACGGCGTGTTCCTCGGCTCTATCATGGGCAGCGAGATCACCGCGGCGGCTATCTCCTCCAAGATCGGCCAGGTGCGCCGCGACCCGTTTGCCATGCTGCCGTTTATGGGCTACCATGTCTGCGATTACCTGCAGCACTGGCTGGATATCGGCGAGGAGAGCGAGGAGGGCAAGCTCCCGAAGATCTTCTACGTCAACTGGTTCAAGAAGAACGCCGACGGCAAGTTCATCTGGCCGGGCTACGGCGAGAACAGCCGCGTGCTCAAGTGGATCGTCGAGCGCGTGTCCGGTCAAGCCTCCGCGAACAAGACGCCCATCGGCTACCTGCCGCGCAAGGAGGACCTCTATATCGACGGCCTCAACATCTCCGACGAGGCGCTCGACACGCTTCTCAAGGTCGACAGGGACGAGTGGAAGCGCGAGCTCAACTCGATCAAGGAGTACTACGCGAAGTTCGACGGGAAGCTGCCGGAGGAACTCTACAAGCAGCTCGTCGCGCTCGAGGATCGGCTGGGGGATTAAGAGACAAATGGGTCGCCGAGCAAAATACGCGCGGCGGCTCTTTTTTGTAGGCAAAAACGTGGTATACTACTGCCATGCGGTCGAGAGGATGGGATGCTTCGATGAAGGTGCAAAAGAAGGTCGAGCTGGAGTTCGCGGCGATACGCGGCCAGTACGCGAAGATTCGCTCGATCGCGTCGCACACGAAGGCGCGGCACCTCTGGCAGCAGGAGGCCGCGGTGCGCGAGCGGATCAAGGCGCTGCAGAGGATGCGAACGCACGCGCCCCACGGGTACGACAGGGTATACGCCGATTACGCGGCGCTTCTGGAGGAGCTCTCGCGGCGCATACTCGACAGCTACAACGAGCAGCGCGGCACGTCTTTCCGGTTCGAGGAGGTCGTCAAGGGCCACTTCAAGGCGTACCTGAGCTCCGGCGTACTGTCGGTTTTGATGGCGAGCCACATACCGCATTTGCTCTCCGACGCGTTCAACCGGTGCCTTCCGGCGAACCCGAAGGACGAATACCCCGCCGCGCGCGCCGTGCGCAGGCACATCGTACTGCATCTGGGCGAGACGAACACCGGCAAGACCTATCAGGCGATCCGGCGATTGATCCAGCGCGGCGAGGGCGTCTATCTCGCGCCGCTCCGGGTGCTCGCGCTCGAGAACTTCGAGAGCATGAACGTGGTCGGCGCACGGTGCAGCCTCTTGACCGGCGAGGAGGAGATTTGCGTCGACGGCGCGCGGCTCATCAGCTGCACGGTCGAGAAGCTGAATTTGGAAAGGCGCTACCCGGTCGCCGTGATCGACGAGGTGCAGATGCTCAAGGACTCCCAGCGCGGCGCAGCGTGGGTGCGCGCGCTTCTCGGGCTCAACTGCCCGGAAATCCACGTCTGCGGCGCGCTGAACGCCCGCGAGCAACTGATCCGCATGGTCGAGGACTGCGGCGATACCTACGAATTCCACGAATACACGCGCGCGGTGCCGCTGTCGGTCGAGGGGCGGCCGGTCGACCTCGCGAAGGTGCGCGCGGGCGACGCGCTGATCGCGTTCTCGAAAAAGCGGGTCATCGCGCTCGCGGAATACCTCGAGGGGCGCGGCATCCCTGCCGCGGTCATCTACGGCGACCTGCCGCCGGAGGTGCGAAGGATGCAGTACTCGGCGTTTCTCTCCGGCGAGAAGCGCGTGCTCGTCTCGACCGACGCGATCGGCATGGGCGTCAACCTGCCGATCCGGAGGATCGTGTTCACGGAGCTCGCGAAGTTCGACGGCGAGGAGGTCCGAATGCTCTCCTCGCAGGAGGTCAAGCAGATCGCCGGGCGCGCCGGGCGGCTCGGCATCTACGACGTCGGCTACGTCGCGGCGGCGTTCGAGGCGCAGGCGTTCCTCGAGGCGCAATTGGACGCCGAGGACGCGCCGGTTGAACAGGCGTTCGTCGGCCCGAGCGAGGCGCTGCTCTCGATCGGCATACTTCCCCTGCGCGAAAAGCTCGCGCTCTGGAGCACGCGCGAGGAGGCTCTCCCCCACTACCGCAAGATGGACGTGCGCGACCAACTGCTCGTGCTCGACCGGATTGCACCCTATCGCCTGCCGGAGAAGGTCCAGTGGCAATTGATCATGCTGCCGTTCGACGTGCACAGCGAGGAGCGCATGTCGCAGTTCCTGAACTACGTCGAGGCGCGCTTCATCCGCCGCGAGAAGGCGCTGTTGAAGCCCGTCATGGAGCAGCAGGATTTGAGCTATCTCGAGGGTTATTATCAGGCCGTGAACCTCTACTACGCGTTTTCGCGCGCGTTCTCGCTGCCGTTCGACGAGGCGTGGGTGTACGAAGTGCGCAGGGATGTCAGCCACAGGATCAACAGGCAGCTCAACAAAACCCGAACCCTCATAAGAAAGGCTCCCAGCACATAGCCGGGAGCCTCAAGTTTAGGTAGAGCTTAGCCGATCGCGGCCGCGTCGAGTATGACGGCGCCGGAGTCGATGTCCTCGAACTCGGTCGTGCCGTTGACGAGGAACTCGACGGCGGTCTGGATGCCGAAGTAGCCCATGTTGTAGGGGTTCTGCGCGGTGGTCGCAACGAGCGCGCCGGTCTTGACCAGGTTCAGGATCGCGTCGGACTTGTCGAAGCCAACGCCCAGAACCTTCGTCTCGCCCTCGGCCGCGATCGCGTTGCCGACGCCCACGGTCCCGCCCTCATTCGTGCCGAACAGCGCGACCGCGCCGTCGGTGATGAAGTTCGTGGCGATTTCCTGGGACTTGCTCGGGTCGCCCTCGCCGTACTGCGTCTCCATGATCTCGAACTTCGTGCCTTCGAACGCGGCGCGGAAGCCCGCCTCGCGGTGCACGGTGGACGTGGTCGCGGCGTTGACGTTGACGATGCCGATCTTGCCCTCGGTGACGCCCGCGGCGGTCAGCGCGGCGAGCAGCGTCTCGCCCGCCATCTTGCCGGCGGCGGTGTTGTCGGTGCAGATGGTCTGCAGCGCGACGTCGGAGTTCGCCGGGGAGTCTACGTAGACGAACGCGACGCCGTCGGCGGCGAGCTCCTCAATCGTGGCGACCTGCGTGTCCGGGCCGTTCGAGGCGAGCAGGATCGCGTCGGCGTTGTCGGCATACGCGTTGTTGATGATCTCGATCTGCGCGGCGTCGTCCTTGCCGTTGGTCGGGGCGTTCCACTTGTAATTGATGTTGATGCCCTTCGCGGCGAACTCGGCGACGGCCGCCTTGCAGCCCTCGTCGACGCTCACCCAGTGCTGGTCCATCTGGTCCATCGTGACGAGGTAGATCGTGTAGTCCTCCGCAAGCGCGAAGCTCGCGGTCAGAATCAGAGCCAGCCCGAGAATCAGTGCAAACAGTTTCTTCATGGGTTCGTTCCTCCTTTTTATTTCTCAAAATGCGCGGGGCATTTCAAGTGCAAATTCAGGCGCCCGCCCTGCGGGTTAGGCGGCGCGGCGGCGGAACAGGCGGATCTTTCCGCTGCGGCGCACGACGTCGATCAACACCGAGGCGATGACGATGACGCCGATGATGATGTTCCGGAGCGCGACCGGGGAGCCCGCGAGCTGCAGCCCGTTGTCGAGCACCGCCCAGACGCTCGAGCCCACGAGCACCGCGGCGAGTATGCCGGTGCCGCCCAAGGTCGAGATGCCGCCGATGACGCTGACCGCGACGCCGTACATCTCATACGACGTGCCCGCGTCCATCGTGCCGGTGCCGGTCGTCGCGCACTGTATGAGGCCGACGAGGCACGCGCAGAACGCCGAGATCACGTATGCCTTGATGATCGTCCGCGCGACGTTGACGCCCGAGAGGTGCGAGGCCTCGCGGTTCGAGCCGACCGCGTAGACGTGCCGGCCGGTGCGGGTCTTGGACAGGATGAAGTTGAACACGATCCACACGGCGATCGCGATCACGAACGTGTTGTAGATCTTGAGCTCGCCGATCCGCACGAAGCCCTGGTAGAAGAACACGCGGAAGACCTTCGCGGCCTCGCCGAGCTGCTTCTCGATCGAGTCGGTGTTGCGGTTGTTGTTGACCAACTGCGCGAGCCCGCGGCAGATCGTCATCGTGCCGAGCGTCGCGATGAACGGCGGCAGCTTGCAGCGGGCGACCAGCTCGCCGTTCAGGATTCCGACGACCAGGCTCGACGCCAGCGTGATCGCGATTGCGAAGAGCGGATTGACGCCGAAGCACATCAGCGTCGCGCTCATCATGCAGCTCATGCCGAGCACGGAGCCGATCGACAGGTCGATGTTTCCGGTGATCAGCACATAGCCCTGGCCGATGCCGACGATGATGTAGGGCGCGATCTGCCGGAGCAGGTTTCCGACGTTGCGCACGCCGAAGAAGTTCGGGTTGATGAAGCTGAACACGGCGCACAGCACGATCAGGCCGACGAGAACCGTCAATACCTGGCCCACGCCGCGCTGGGCGATCAGGCTCCGAATGGCGCCGTTTTTCCTGTTTTCCATACTTCGATGCCGCTCCTCTCGATTACGCGTGCGCGACGAACTTTGATTCGAAGTCGGTCGCCATCTCGAGGATTCTCTCCTGCGTGGCGTCCTTGATGTCCAACTCGCCCGTGATGCGGCCGTCGCACATGACGATGATGCGGTCCGCGATGCCCAGCACCTCCGGCATTTCGGAGGATACGAAGATCACGCTGATGCCGTCC
>MWAC01000220.1 GCA_002068815.1 Firmicutes bacterium ADurb.Bin467
CGGTGGGGCCTGAGGCACAACACGCGCGAGGAGAACGACCAGGAGCATTCGCTGCAGGTGTCGATGATCGCGCACGCGCTCGCGACCTACAAAAACCGGCGCTACGGCGGCGACGTCGACGTCGAAAAGGTGCTGCTCTACGCGGTCTACCACGAGGCGGCGGAGGTCATCACCGGCGATCTCGCGTCCCCGATCAAGTACTTCAACCCCGGCATACGCGAGGCGTTCAAGGGCATCGAGCGCATGGCGTCGGCAAAGCTCATGGAGTACCTGCCGGACGACTTCCGCGAGGACTTCGAGAAGCTTCTGTTCCCGGACGAGAACAGCTACGAGTGGAAGATCGTCAAGGCGGCCGACCGCATCAGCGCCTACGTCAAATGCCTCGAGGAATACGCGTTCGGAAACCGCGAGTTTTTGACCGCGCAGGAGACGATCCGCGCGTCGATCTCCCAGATGAACATGCCCGAGGCGGAGGATTTCATGCGCGAATTCGCGCCGAGCTTCATGCTGCCGCTCGACGCGCTCAATTGATAAGGAGGATTTTTTCATGTATCGCGAACTGAAGCAGCGGGTCTTCGAGGCCAATATGGAGCTCTACCGCCGCAACCTCGTCGTCTACACGTGGGGGAACGTGTCCGAGGTCGACCGCGAGCGCGGCGTGATGGCGATCAAGCCGAGCGGCGTGCCGTACGAGTCGCTGAAGCCGGAGATGATCGTCGTGCAATCCCTGGAGACCGGCGGCATCGTCGAGGGGCACTATCGGCCCTCGTCGGACGCGCCGACGCACCTCGTGCTCTACCGCGCGTTTCGGGAGGTCGGCGGCATCGTGCACACGCACTCGACCGCGGCGACCGCGTGGGCGCAGGCGGGGCTCCCGATCCCGTGCATGGGGACGACGCACGCGGACTACTTCCACGGCGAGATCCCCGTCGCGCGCTTCCTGACGGCGGAGGAGACCGAGGAGGGCTACGAGGCGAACACCGGGACGGTGATCATCGAGGCGTTTCGCGGCAAGAACCCGAAGCACACCCCCGGCGCGCTCTGCAGCGGCCACGGGCCGTTCACCTGGGGCAAGGACGGGGCCGAGGCCGTGCACAACGCGGTCGTGCTCGAGGAGCTCGCGAAGATGGCGCTGATGGCCAGGCAATTGAACCCGTCGGCCGGCGCGATTCCCAACCACATCTCCGACAAGCACTTTCTGCGCAAGCACGGCCCGAACGCCTACTACGGCCAGGGCTGACCGACAAATCGCCAAAGAAATACGGCCTCGAATTGGCGGCGTGGCGAACCTGCTTAAAAAGCGGGTTCGCCTTTTTGCCTGTTGGGCAAACCCTCACAACCGCTTGCAAACCATTTTTGGCGAATGCGCGCCTAGCATTCCTGTTACGCGTTTGTTATAATACATCACGGGGATATGCAAACTGGGTCGACGCGTGAGGAGGTCAAAAACCATGGCAAGTCTGTCGCTTCGTGGCATTCACAAGGTCTATCCGGGCGACGTTACCGCCGTCAACGACTTCAATCTCGAAATTGAGGACAAGGAATTTGTCGTGCTTGTCGGCCCTTCCGGCTGCGGCAAGTCGACGACGCTGCGCATGGTCGCCGGGCTCGAGGAAATCACCAAGGGCGAACTCTACATCGACGGCAAGCTCGTCAACAATATCCCGCCCAAGGACCGCGATATCGCGATGGTGTTCCAGAGCTACGCGCTCTATCCGCACATGACCGTCTACAACAACATGGCGTTCGGGCTGAAGCTGCGCAAGATGCCCAAGGCCGAGATCGACCGCCGCGTGCGGGAGGCCGCGCAGATACTGGGCATCGAGGCGCTTCTGAACCGCAAACCCGCGGCGCTCTCCGGCGGACAGCGGCAGCGCGTCGCGCTCGGCCGCGCGATCGTGCGCGAGCCGAAGGTATTTTTGATGGACGAGCCGCTCTCGAACCTCGACGCGAAGCTGCGCGTGCAGATGCGCACCGAGATCACGAAGCTCCACAAGCGGCTGCAGACGACCTTCATCTACGTCACGCACGACCAGATGGAGGCGATGACGATGGGCACGCGAATCGTCCTGATGAAGGACGGCGTCATGCAGCAGAACGACACGCCGCAGAACCTGTTCGACCACCCGGCGAACCTGTTTGTGGCGACGTTCATCGGCACGACCCAGATGAACATCATCAAGGTCAAGCTCGTGCCGCGCGAGGGCAAGATGTACGCCGAGTTCGAAAACAACTCCATCCGCGTGCCGGACGCGATCGTCAAGCGCATGAAGTCCGACCGCTACATCGGCAAAGAGGTGTACCTCGGCATCCGCCCGGAGAACATGCACGACGAGGAGGAGTTCATCGCCGCCTCGCCGGACAGCCTGATCGACGTGTCGGTCGAGATCGTCGAACTGATGGGCTCGGAGACGTATCTGCATCTGCAGACCTCCGGCAAGGACGACAACGTCGTCGCCCGCGTCGATCCGCGCTCGCCCGCGCGCGCCGGGGACAAGATCCCGGTCGCGCTCGACGCGAACCGGCTGCACTTCTTCGACGTCGAGACCGAAAAGACGATCTTGAACCGGGTCTGACGCAAGGAAAATTTTCGCCCGCCGGAGGCAGATGCCCCGGCGGGCGCTTCAATCTGTTTACAAAGGATTGCAGAACGGATCGTAAAATCGAAACTGACGGCGTGTACGTCGGTTTCGCGCGTTTTTTGGGAGTGCAGGCGGAAAAATGCCCACCCGCCCGGAAATTGTGAAATTTCAGACGACCTGCCTTACGCGTTGAAAAACGGAGTTTTTCGACGCCACGTTGAAAATATGGATTTAACCTGCATATGCTAATATGAGGTATTCTTGGGAAAGGAGGAAGATACATGCGAGAGCTTCTTCGGGCCGACAGGCTTTTCGATCTGGGAAAGAGCATCGCCGCGGGCATCTTCGAGGGCAAGGGCTATCCGTGGGAAGTGCTGCCCGAGATCGGCGACTACGTCAAGGCGCTGGGCGAGACGCTTTGTGAGGACGAGTACGAGCGCGTCGACCGCGACGTGTGGATCGCCAGGGACGCGACCGTCGCCCCGTCCGCCTTGATCGCGGGGCCGACGATCATCGACCACGGCGCCGAGATCCGCCACTGCGCGTTCATTCGCGGCAAGGCCGTCATCGGCAAGGAATGCGTCGTCGGCAACTCCGTCGAGGTCAAAAACGCGATCCTGTTCGACGGCGCGCAGGTGCCGCACTTCAACTACGTCGGCGACTCGGTGCTGGGCCATCGCGCGCACATGGGCGCGGGCGCGGTCACGTCGAACGTCAAAAGCGACAAGTCGATGGTCACGGTCAAGACCGACGACCGGCGCATCGCGACAAACCTGCGCAAGTTCGGCGCTATGCTCGGCGATTTCGCCGAGGTCGGCTGCAACAGCGTGCTCTGCCCCGGCGCGATCGTCGGGCGCTGGACGACGATCTACCCGACTTGCTGCGTGCGCGGCTTCGTGCCGGAGCACAGCGTCTACAAGGACTTCGACAACGTCGTCCCCAAGTGGGGCGAGGACACAAACGACCGGAAATAGCGGGAGGTGTTTGGTTGGGAAGGCTATTTGGAACCGACGGCGTGCGCGGCATCGCCAATGAAAAACTCAATGCGGAGCTCGCGATGCGCCTTGGCTGCGCGGCGGCGGCCGTGCTCTCGGGAAACAGCCGCAGGCGGCCGGTGTTCGTCGTGGGCATGGACAGCCGCATCTCGTCCGACATGCTGGCGATGGCCTGCGCGGCGGGGCTGTGCTCCGTCGGCGCGGACGTCATCATGCTGGGCGTCGTGCCGACCCCGGCGGTCGCGTACCTCGTCGGAAAGTACAAGGCCGACGCGGGCATCACGATTTCCGCCTCGCACAACCCTGCGGAGTTCAACGGCATCAAGATGTTCGGCGGCGAGGGGCTGAAGCTGCCCGACGAGATCGAGGAGCGCATCGAGAACTACGCGCTCGGCGAGATCGCGCAGCCCGAGCCCGCGAAGCCCGAATCGATCGGCAAGGTCATCTACATGGGCGATCAGGTCGTCAAGGACTACGTCGACCACCTGACGAGCACGGTTTCCTATTCTCTCGACGGCCTCAAGATCGCCGTCGACTGCGCGAACGGCTCGGCGAGCCGCACGGCGGAGAGGCTGTTCAAGTCGCTCGGCGCCGAGTGCCGGATGCTCTACAATTGCCCGGACGGCTTCAACATCAACCGCGGCTGCGGCTCGACCGACATGGCAAACCTCGTCCGCTACGTGAAGGAGCACGGCATGGACGCCGGCGTCGCGTTCGACGGGGACGCCGACCGCTGCCTGATGGTCGACGAAAACGGCCAGGAGATCGACGGCGACGTGATCATGGCCATCTGCGCGAACGACATGAAGGCGCGCGGCAGGCTCAACAAGAACACGGTCGTGGGGACGATCATGACGAACCTCGGCTTCATCCGGTTCTGCGAGCGCGAGGGCATACGCTTCATCGCGACGAAGGTCGGCGACCGGTTCGTCATGGAGGAGATGCTGCTCGAGGAATACAGCTTCGGCGGCGAGCAGTCCGGGCACCTGATCTTCCGCGACTTCGCCTCGACCGGCGACGGCGAGCTGACCGCGATACAGCTCTTGAGCCTGATGCGGCGCGAGGGGAAGAAGCTCTCCGAGCTCGCGGGCGTGATGACGCGCTACCCGCAGGTGATGATCAACGTGCATGTGTCGCAGGACGCGAAGCTGCTCTTCTACACGGACCCGGACGTCAAGCAGGCCGTCGAGGACGCAAAGGCGGAGCTCGGCAAGGAGGGCCGCATCGTCGCGCGCATCTCGGGCACCGAGCCTCTGATCCGCGTGATGGTCGAGGGCAGGGACGACGAGCAGATCCGCGCGGTCGCGAACAGGGTCGCGGACGTGGTTCGGGAGAGACTCGGTTAGCCGATTTTCGAATCGGCAAAAAGCGCCGGTGCCGCGAAAGCGGCGGACGAGGCGAGGGGAGCATCGAGAGTTTCGGCGGGTGCCCCTCCGGCGGGCGGAGACGTTCGTCGTCAGGCGGCCGACAAATATGCGGGCAACCGCAAAACAAAGCGGCCGCCGAATAGAATTGAATGACAGCGCAGGACATCGG
>MWAC01000221.1 GCA_002068815.1 Firmicutes bacterium ADurb.Bin467
CGTTCGCCGAGCATCTGCAGCCCGCCGCAGAGGGCACATGGGCGTGCGGCTGCGGCCACAAAAACACCGGAAAATTCTGCATGGAGTGCGGCGCGAAGAAGCCGGAGGACGGCTGGACGTGCGCGTGCGGCGCGGTCAACAAGGGCAAATTCTGCGAGGAGTGCGGCCAAAAGCGGCCCGCTGGCGCGAGGGCCTACCGCTGCGACAAGTGCGGCTGGGAGCCGAAGGACGGGGCCGCGCTTCCGAAGTTCTGCCCCGAGTGCGGGGATGTGTTCGACGAGGGCGACGCGCCCAAGTGATCTTCCATCGGCGGCGGAGCTTCGCGCAGGCGGGGTTCCGCCATTTTTTGTTCGGGAAATTTCGAAAAAGATGTTGATTTTTGGAGAAGATATGCTATAATTGCATTATCCTTCCAATTTGTGTGATCCCATCTGTCGTGAACACCCCATGATACCCGAGCAAGGATGTCTGAATCGACCCTATAGGATGAATTATGATCGCACACATTCGAAAATCGGACAAAGCGGAGCAGCGCCTCGGCGCGCACTGTCGTGCGGCGTCGGAATTCGCGCGGCGGTCGCTTCAACCCATCGGCCTCGGCGCGACTGGCGCGCTCGCGGGGCTTTTGCACGACATGGGCAAGGCGACGGCCGCGTTTCAGGCCTATCTCCGGGAGTCCGCCGCGCACCCCGACCGGAAGCCCGCCGACTCCCCTGCCCACGCCCCGATCGGCGCGGCCTTCGCCTGCGAGCAATGGTTCAACGGGGATGAGGGGCGCAAGCGGACCGCGCAGATCGTCTCGATGGCCGTCTTCGGCCACCACGCCGGGCTTCCGGATTGCCTCGACATCCACGGAAAGTCGCCCTATCTGCTCCACTTCGACCCTGCGGGGAGGGAAAAGCTGCATTATTCCGAGGCGGTCGACAACTACCTGCGCGAGGTCGCCGGCTCCGACGAGCTGAATTTGCTGTTCGAGCGCGTGTGCGGGGAAATGCGCGCCGCGGAGGAAAAACTCGATTCGGACGCGGGCGAGCGCGCGTTCCAGCTGGGCATGCTCGCGCGGACGGTCCTGAGCGCCGTGGTCGACGCGGACCGCTGGGATTCCGCGCGCTTCGAGCGCGGCGACGATTCCGCCGAGCCGGACGCCCCGCTCCCGGACTGGAGCGCGCTGCTCAAAAAGCTCGAGGCGCATCTGGGAAGCCTTCCGCGCAGAAACGCGATCGACGACCTGCGCGCGGACATCTCCATGCAGTGCCTGCGGTGCGGCCGCCTCTCGCCCGGCATCTTTGCGCTGACGGTGCCGACGGGCGGCGGGAAGACCTTCTCGACGCTTCGCTTCTCTTTGGAGCACATCCTATCCAACGAAATGCGCCGCGTCTTCTACGTCATCCCGTTCAACACGATCCTCGACCAAAACGCGGACGACATCCGGGAGGCGCTGGATCAATACGACGGAATCCTCGAGCACCACTCCGGCGTCGTGTGGGACGACGAGGAGGACGAGTCCGAATACAGGCGCCTGACCGAGCGCTGGGACATGGACATCGTCTTCACCTCGATGGTGCAGTTTCTGAACGCGCTCTTCCGAAAGGAGAACACCGATGCCCGCCGGATGCGCGCGCTCATGCACTCCGTGCTGATCTTCGACGAGGTGCAGGCGCTGCCCAAGAAATGCACAGGCCTCTTCGAAAAGGCGATCCGCTTCCTCGTCCGGTTCTACGGCTGCACGGTGGTCTTGTGCACCGCGACGCAGCCCCGGTTCGAACTTCCCGCCGTCGAGATGATCGGCGACGTGCCCCGCCTCTTTTCCGACATGCACCGGGTGCGCCGCATCCACTATGTCGATCGGTCGCGCGCGGCGATTTCGAACGCGGAGGCGGCGGAAAAAATCGTCGAGCTGATGGACAGGCACGGGTCCGTATTGCTCGTCGTCAACACAAAGCCCGTCGCGCGGGCGGTCTATTCGCTCGCAAAGAAGGCGCTCGCGGGCAAGGCAGCGACATTCCATCTGAGCACGAACATGTGCGCGGCGCACCGCCTCGACATCCTCGCGGAGGTAAAGGCCCGCACGGGCAGCGGCAGTCGAAAGCCGACGCTCCTCATCTCCACGCAGCTCATCGAGGCCGGCATCAACGTGAGCTTCCCCGCCGTCGTCCGCAGCCTCGCGGGGCTCTCGAGCATCAACCAGGCGGCCGGGCGATGCAACCGCAACGCGGAGGACGAGTTGGGCACGGTCTACCTCTGGAAACTCTCGGAGGAAAAACTGACGTCGCTTGCGGAAATCCTCGCCGAACGGGAGCTGGCGGACGCCTATCTCCGGCACTTCGAGGATCAGATCGACCGCATCGGCGACCCGGACGTCCTCGCGCTGTATTTCGGGGACGAGCGGCGCGAATTCTCGGGCGCGCTCTCCTATCCGCACATCGATTGGAACACAAACCTGTGCGAGATGCTCTCGGAAAACGGGAAGTGTAAGGGCGCGGCGGAGGAGGCCCATACCGGAATGTCGCAAAAGCTCTGTCTCAAGCAGAGCTTCCGCAAGGCCGGGGAGACCTTCGAAGTGATCGACCAAAAGACGCGTCCGGTCGTCGTGCCCTACGGCGAGGGGAAGGAAATCATCGCGGCGCTGTTCGGAGCGCACGACATGAAGGAAGAAATCCGGCTCATGCGGCGCGCGCAGCGTTTCTCCGTCAACGTATATGAACACGAGTATCGCGCGCTCGAGGATCGGCATGCGCTCTATCCCGTCGGCGAGACCGGCATCGTGGCGCTCCGGGAAGAGTTTTACAGCGCGGAAATCGGGCTCGTGCTCGATCCCGCGGGGATGGAACTGCTGAACATCTAGGAGGTGAGGGGTTGAACATACGCAATCAGGTGGAGTACAAGGTCTGGGGAAAGTACGCGCTGTTCTCCGATCCGATCACGCGGCTGGGCGGCGAGAAGTTCACCTACCAGGTGCCGACGTACCAGGCGCTCAAGGGAATCACCGAGTCGATCTACTGGAAGCCGACCTTCATCTGGGTCATCGACGAGGTGCGCGTGATGCGGCCGATCCGGACGGAGGCGAAGAACATCCGGCCGATCAACTATACGGACGACGGCAACACGCTGTCCGTATACACCTATCTCGCGGACGTCTGCTACCACGTGCGCGCGCACTTCGTCTGGAACCTCAACAGGCCCGAGCTCGCGCACGACCGCGACGAGCACAAGCACCACAACATCGCGCGGCGGATGATCGCGCGCGGCGGGCGGCGCGACATCTTCCTCGGAGCGCGCGAGTGCCAGGGATATGTCGAGCCCTGCGCGTTCGGCGAGGGCGAGGGCTTCTACGACGACCCGGCCCGCGGCACGACCGAGTTCGGGCTGATGGTGCACGGCTTCGACTACCCGGACGAGACGGGGCGCGACATGCTCGCCGTCCGGCTCTGGCGCGCGCGCATGGAAAAGGGCATCGTTCGCTTCCCCGCGCCGGAGGACTGCGATCCCGCGCTTCGGCGCGACCTCCGGCCGATGCGGATGAAGGCGTTCGGCGCGGACGGGTTCTCGGGGCTTGCGGAGGAGGGGCTCGAGGCGCTTCTGAAGGGAGGCGATCCGGATGGGCTGGATGCAGAGGCTCGTTGAGACCTACGAGAACGTAGAGCACACGAACGCGTTCGCGGAGCAGGAGCATCCGCTCGTGCCTGCCGGGTTCGTCGAGAAAAAGGCCGCGATCGAGGTCGTGCTGACCGAAAAGGGCGAATTCGCGCACGCGAACCGCTTCGGCAGGGACGGCAACCGCTTCGTCATCCCCTCG
>MWAC01000222.1 GCA_002068815.1 Firmicutes bacterium ADurb.Bin467
CGACGCTCGAAAGCGGTCTCGGCTCCTCGCGCTGCGAAACTATCTCTACGTTCAGGCCCTCCGGCCCCAAGCGGCAGCGGTTGACCGCGGCGAACTCGTCGAACTCGACCGACGCCTCGCGGTTCGTGCCGCGAAACGACAGGCTGCCCGCGGTGTGGCACGGCTTGCCGGCGAAGGCGCCCGCGTGCGCGTGGTGCGTGTGGCCGTTGAACAGCGCGAGCAGATTGCTCTCCGCGACGATCCGCCGGAATCGCTCCGGGTATACCGCCGTCGGCAGCGTGAACTGCCCGGGGATCAGGTGGTGGTGCAGGAGCAGTATCGACGGCCGGCCGCCGATCTCCGCGAGCGCGCGCTCCAGGAGGTCGCAGTCCGCCTCCCGGATGCGCCCGTCCGGGTGCTTCGGGTCCGAGCTGTTCAAAAGCACGATCGCGAGCTCGCCGAAGCGCGCCGCCTTGACGCGGAAGAAGTCCTCCCCCCAGCCGTCCCGCCACGCGCCCTCGCGGTCGTGGTTGCCCGGCACCGCGTGGATCGGGGCGCCGGGAAAGCGCCGCTCGAGCCCCTCGCGCAGCGCGCGGTAGTCCCCCGCACTTCCGCCGTCGCAGAGGTCGCCCGTATGGAGGACGAAGTCGAACGGGCCGCCGGCTGCTTCAAGCAGTTTGTCCAATTGCTCGAGCGGCGGCGTCATCCGCACGAGCACGTCGCGCAGCGACCCCTTCGCGTCTTCGGCGTCGCGCAGGAAGTGGGTGTCGGAGATGTGCAGGAATTTCATGCCTTCCTCCCGATCAGCGCGCGGAATTTGTCCAGCGAGGTGCTCGCGACGAGCTCCTCCGGGAAATCGAGCTCCGAAAGCAGCTGCAGCGCCTCGCCGAAGCGCCCGACCGCCGTCGCGAAGTGCGCGTCGGAGCCGAGCGAGACGAAGACCCCGTGCCGCTCGCAGGCCCGGAGCATCTTTGCCATGTTCGCATGCGTGTTCATGCGGTAGCTGCCCGCCCGGAGCGACGAGTTGTTGACCTCGATGAGCGTCAGCGTGTCGCTCGCGGCGCGGGCGAGCTCGTCGAAGTCGACCGGCACGCGCGCGTCCTCCGGGTGGCCGATGATCTTCACGCGCGGGTTCTTCATCGCGCCCGCGTACACCCAGAGCCCCTCCCCCGCGCCCGCCGGCGCGTAGAGAAGCGGGTGCACGCTCGCGATGCAGTAGTCGAGGTCCTTTAAAAACTCGTCCTTGAGAAACAGCGAGCCGTTTGCGTCCATGATGTTGAGCTCGGCGCCGCGCAGCATGGTTACGCCCAGCACCTCGCGATCGACGGCGTTCAGGTTTGCGAAGTGCAGCTTGCTGGGCGCTCCGTAAAGCGGCGGCGCGTGGTCGGTCATGCCGATCGCCTCCATGCCGGCCTTCGCGGCGGCTGCACAGTTTTCGAGGGCGGTCGAGTAGGCGTGATCGGAGGCGACGGTGTGCGTGTGGGCGTCGAGGCGGATGATCATCTGTCGTTCAAGACCTTTCGGATTTTGTTTTTCCGGGCCGCGCGCCTGCGCACGGTGAACAGGATCAGCGCGAGCACCGTCGCCGCGTACGGGATCGACGCGGTGATCTGCCCCTTCAGCGACGTGTTCTGCAGGAAATTTCCGAGCGCCTGGCAGCAGCCGAAGAACAGGCTCGCCGCGAGCACGCCGAGCGGATGCGATTTGCCCAGGTTGTTCGCCGCCATCGCGATGTAGCCGCGGCCGGAGGTGATGTTCTGGATGAACAGCGTGACCGAGCCCATCGACAAAAGCACGCCCGCGAGCCCGCAGAGCGCGCCGGAGACCGCGAGCGTCGCGAACTGGTAGCTCTCGATCGGCGTCCCCATGCTGCGCGCGGCCTCGGGGCTGATGCCGATCGCGCGGAGCCTGTAGCCGACGGTCATTCGATACAGCACGACGAACGCGAGAGCGGAGGCTGCGAATGCGCCGTAGTCGACGAACGTCAGCCCCGCGAGCATGTCCGCGGCCACGCCCCCGAACGGCAGCGCGACCTTCGGCAGCCCCACGAGGCTCGGGTGCGTGAACACGCCCTTCGTGCCGAAGAAGATGTACATCAGGTACGTCGTGAGGCCGACCATCATCGTGTTGATCGCCATGCCGACGATGACCGGCGACGCCTTGAGCTTTACGATGAACAGGCCCAAAATCATCGCGACCGCGACGGAGCCCGCGACCCCCGCGAGCAGCGCGAGCCAGACGCTGTTGGTGAAATAGTTGACGACGATGCTGAAGAACGCGCTCGCCATCATCATGCCCTCCATCGCGATGTTGAACACCTGCGCCTTCTGGCAGATCGCGGCCGCGAGCGAGCAATAGAGGAGCGGCGCGCACATCCGAAGCGTCGAGCTGACGATCGCCGAGAAATACCCGATGTTAAACATCGCGCGACACCCCCTTGCGCTGCGAGCGCCGCCTGCGGAACCAGCCGACGGCGAACTTCGCGGTCACGAGCATCGTCAAAACGCCCTGTATGATTGAGGTGATCTCGGACGGCGTGTTCATCGTCAATTCTATCGACGCGCCGCCGGTCGTCAGCCCCGCGAGGAATATGGAGCTCAGGAGCACGCCCAGCGGGTGGTTGCTCGACATCAGGGACGCCGTGATGCCGCTCCACGCGTAGCCGGGCGACGTGATCATCTTGTCGACGTACCGGAAGCGCGTGCCGAGCGCCTCCGCCGCGCCCCCGAGC
>MWAC01000223.1 GCA_002068815.1 Firmicutes bacterium ADurb.Bin467
GGCGACCTGAAGTTCGCGTTCCCCGGTTCGAGCGGCTTCGCGAGCCCGTCCATCCTGATCCGCGCGCTCTCGGTGGCCGGAAAATAACGCTGCCGCCACACATTTTTCGACAGACGAACACAGTGCTCGCCCGTTCCCCGGCAAATCAAGTTGATTTCCGGGGAATTCGCGTGTATAATGGTAGTCGATACATACCGCACATACGCACAAGGAGTGAGTTACATGTCTGACCGCCGGCCCCCCGCGCGACCGAACCCCTCCGCCCAGCGGCGCCCCCAGCAGCCCGGATCGCGGCCGCCTTCCGGACGCCCCGCCTCGGGCGCTGCGAGGCGTCCGGCCCCGAAGCGCCGCGCGAGCGGGCGCTTTTTCGCGTTCCTCGCCGTTCTCCTGCTCGCGATCGCGGCGGTCCCGATCCTCTGGAAGCCGTGGGCGGCGGGGAGGGACCCGGTCGTCGATACCGGCACGCAGACCGCGCAGCCGACCGCGGCGATCGGCGCGCAGGAGACCGCGCCCGTCGCGCAGGGCGCGCTCGCGCAGCACCTCGCCTCGGAGAACTCCGAGATCGCCGGCCTCACGCAGGAACAGATGGTCAGCGTCGACGACCTCTCGATCAACCCGGACCTCCCCAAGGAATGGAAAAACGTGCTGCTGCTCGGCACCGACCAGCGCAACCCCAACGAGAGCGCGCGCTCGGACACGATGATCGTCTGCTCGATCAACACGACGACCGGCGCCGTCAAGCTGACGTCTTTGATGCGCGACATCGCCGTCGATTTCGACGACCTCGGCAAGTACAACGACACCTATCGCCTGAACTCGGCGAACTTCTTCGGCGGGCCGAAGTTCGCGATGAAGACGATCAACGAGCTGCTCGACATGAACATCGACAGCTATGTCATGGTCAACTTCTACGGCTTCACGCAGATGGCGGAGGCGCTCGGCGGCATCGAGATGGACATCACCGAGGACGAGATGAACCAGATCAACAAAAACGCCGTCAGCCAGGCGGCCATGGCCTACTACCACGGCTACGACGAGACGAATATCGAGCACACGAACGTGCTGCTCACGGAGTGGGGCGAGAACGTCCACCTGAACGGCCGGCAGGTACTCGCCTACGCGCGCATCCGAAAGATCGACAGCGACTGGGGGCGCGCCGAGCGCCAGCGGAAGGTGCTGAGCGCGATCATGGAGAAGCTGCGCGGCAAGAATATACTCGAGCTGGCGACGCTGGCCGGCAACCTGCAAAAGCACTTCGAAACGAACATGTCGCTCGACGAGATGCTCGCGATCGCGAACATCGTCTTAAACAGCGACCTCGCCGGCGTCCAGCAGATGCACCTCCCGCAGGAGCGCACCTACAAGCAGGAGACGCGCAACAACCAGTCGATGCTCTACGACGTCGACTGGGCGACGAACACCTACCAGCTGCACAACTTCATCTATTACCAATAGGCGATTCTCCCCTTCCCCCTTCCCCGCGGCCTTTGCCGCGGGCTTTTTGTTTGCGAACGTTCGGGTTTTATGCGAACATTTAATGGGAATTCCGGTATATACTTCGTTGACATCGGGGAATATAGTGGTATTATGGTGTTGTTGTCGAAGAATGTTCGTAATTGGAGATGATTCCTTGCGAAAAATAGCGATCGTCATGGGGAGCGACAGCGACCTTTCCGTCATGCGAACGGCGGCGGACACGCTGAAGGCGCTCGGGGTTCCGTTCGCGGTTCGGGTGATCTCCGCGCACCGGACGCCGGACCAAGCGCGGGACTTCGCGCGCGCGGCGCGGGCGGAGGGCTACGGCGCGATCATCGCGGCGGCGGGCAAGGCGGCGCACCTCGCGGGCGCGATCGCCGCGAACACGACGCTGCCGGTCATCGGAGTTCCCATCAAGTCCTCGACGCTGAACGGCCTCGAGGCGCTGCTCTCGACGGTCGAGATGCCCCCGGGCATGCCGGTCGCGACGGTCGCGATCGACGGCGCGAAGAACGCGGCGCTGTTGGCCTGCGAGATGCTCGCGATCGAGGACGCGGCGCTCGCGGAGAAACTTTCGGAAAACCGGGCGGACATGGCGAGGGCGATCGCCGCGAAGGACGAGGAAATACGGCTGCAATTTGAATAGCGGAGGTTCGGCATGGAAAAGACAAATCTGCTCTACGTGGGAAAAGCGAAAAAGGTCTATGAAACCGCGGACAAGGGCCTCCTGATCGTCGATTACAAGGACGACGCGACCGCCTTCAACGGCCTCAAAAAGGGCACGATCTTGGGCAAGGGCGCGATCAACAACCGCGTGACGAACCACCTGATGAAGCTGCTGCAGAGGCACGGCGTGCCGACGCACCTCGTCGAGCAGTTGTCCGAGCGCGAGACGCTCGTCAAGCGCGTGCAGATCGTGCCGCTCGAGGTGATCGTGCGCAACATCGCGGCGGGCTCGCTCGCGAAGCGCCTCGGCATCCCCGAGGGCGTGAAGATGAGCCGGACGGTGCTCGAATTCTGCTACAAGGACGACGCGCTCGGAGACCCCATGGTCAACGACGACCACATCCTGGCGATGCGCTTCGCGACCGAGGAGGAATTGAAGACCATCCGCGCCTACTCGCACAAGATCAACGACGTGCTGAGCGCGTACCTCCAGGACCTGAACATCGAGCTGATCGATTTCAAACTCGAGTTCGGAAAGCTCCCCGACGGCACGATCGTGCTCGCGGACGAGATTTCGCCGGACACCTGCCGCTTCTGG
>MWAC01000224.1 GCA_002068815.1 Firmicutes bacterium ADurb.Bin467
GGCAGGATCAGCAAGCAGAAGCTGCTCACGGGCTCGATCGCCTTGATGGCGCTTCTGATGCTGCCGCTCTCGCTCCTGCCGTCGTTTCCGGTGTACCTCGGGCTCTACGCGCTCGTCGGCGCCGCGTTTGCCTACATAGACGCGATCGCGTCCTCGATGATCGCGGACCTGTATCCGGGCGAGAAGGCGTCTCGGATGATGTGCCTGATGCACGCATGCCACGGTTTGGCCGGCATCGTCTCGCCGCTCCTTCTGCGCGCTGCGCTTGGTGCGAATTCGGACATGCCGCGCGCGTACCTCGCGATACTCGCGATCGGCGTCCTGTCGCTCGCGGTCATCGCGCCGATCAACTTCAAGGTCCGCCTGCCCGGCGCGTCCGAGCGGCCGGAGCCTTTGACGCTCTCCCAGCTTCGCGAATTCTTCCGCTCGCGGACGCTTCGCGCGCTGCTGTTCGCGATCCTCTTCTACGGCTTCCACCTCGTCGGCATGATCGTCTGGGTCAGCCGCTACGTCGAGGTCGGGCTCGGGAGCGCGCTCGGCCCGCTCGCGCTGGCGCTTCTGTACGCCGGCATCACCGCCTCGCGGCTGATCGTGTCGGCGATGAAGCTCTCCCCCGCCGCATACATGCGCTGGTCGAGCCTGATCGCGGGGGCGGCGCTCGCCGTCGGCCTCGCGTCCGGAAACGCGTACGCGATGTGCGCGTGCGTGCTCGTCTGCGCGCTCGTCGGCGGGTCGCTGCTGCCGGTCGCGATCGGCACCGCGTGCTCCGAGTTCTCCTCGAACACGCTGCTCGCCTCGACGCTGATGAACCTGTTCATGCTCGTCGGAAACGTATTCGCCTCTCCCTTGATCGGCTTTGTCGAGGCGCGCGCGGGCCTTACGTGGGGCATGTCGCTGTGTGCGGTCGCGATCGCGCTGACCGGGGTGTCGGCGTCGTTCATGCGCGGCGCCCGAAAACCTGTGCAGGCCTAGAAAAATGGAGGGCGCGATCGAAGCGCCCTCCGTTCTTTACAAGGCCCGGTGCCTCAAATTCGGCCCGGGCGTCGCCTGCGGCCGCAGGTACTCCGCGTCCTCGAGGTTCAGCCCGACCGGGTTCCAGCTGTAGTAGTAATCGTCTCCGGCCTCCTCGACACCGAGCTGAGCGTAGCTGTTGTCGCCGACGGAGTAGACGTTGCCGTCGCGGTCCGTCGCGAGGACGTGAAAGCTGCCCATCGACAGTGCCTCGATGTCCACGTACATATATTCCGAGCGCGCCGCGTCGTAGTACTGTATGCTCTCCTCGCCGGGCGTCGCATAGAAGTAGCCGCCCCAGATGCGCAACGTTCCGCCGAGCACCTTCGCCGCGGTCGTGTCGCCGCCGGCGTAGATCTCGACGCAGTCGCGCAAACCCTTGATCTTGACCGGCGTCGGCTGGTTCGTCATGTCGCCGGTGCCGATCTGCCCGTAGGAGCCCGCGCCCCACGCCCAGACGTTTCCGTCGAGGTCGAGCGCCGCCATGTGCGCGCTGCCCGCCGCGATGGACGCGATGCCGGGCAGGTCGACCTTCGCGGGCACGCCCGGCTCGGATTGTTCGCCGAGGCCGAGCTGCCCGTATTCGTTCGAACCCCACGTCCAGACGCTGCCGTCCTCGGTGAGCGCCGCCATGAACCGCTTCCCGACCGCGACGTCGACGACGCCTTCGATTTTCACCTGCGTCGGCGCCTCGACCTTTTCCGTGTGCCCGAGGCCCAATTCGCCCTCCTCGTTCGCGCCCCAGGTCCAGAGCGTGCCGTCGGTCAGCAGCGCCGCGGAGATGTCCCGGCCGGCCCACGCGCGCTCGACGCCGCCCATGATGTAGGTCGGCTCGCTCGCGTTTTCATAGGTGCCGTTGCCGAGCTGGTTGAAGTCGTAGCTGCAGCCCGCGCCGTACAGGTCGCCGTCCGCGGTCACGAACAGCGTGTGGTAGTCGCCGGCAGCGATCTGCTTCACAGGCCCGATCTCCTTGAGCTTCGCCGGCTCCTCGAGCTTTTCCTCCTCGCCGGCGCCGAGCTGCCCGTAGTCCGAGCGCCCCCACGCCCAGACGCCGCCGCGCGCGTCGATTGCGAACGACGTGTAGTATCCTGCCGAGACCGGCGGAACCTTCGCGGCGAACGGCTCGGCCGCGGCGGCCTTGTCGCGGTCCTTCGGGTCCTCCGACGGGCGCGCGGTCTCGCGCAGGTTCAGTTCGAGCTTCGCCCAGCCCCTGTACGTGTCCTCGTAGATGTCGCCGATCTGGTAGAAGTCGTTCGAGCCGAAGCCCCACATCGAGCCGCCCGGCTCGAACGCAAGCGCGTGCCAGTAGCCCAGCGACAGGCCGTCCGGCGCGGGCTTGTCGAGCTTCTTCGGCTCCGGGCCGAACAGGTCGCCCCACGCGTACCACGTGCCGTCCTCGAGCCTGACGGCGCTCATGTCTCCGCCCGCCTCGATCTTTTCGATCGGGCTGTCCCACTTGAGCTCGCCCTTTCCGAGCTGGCCGTACACGCCGTCGCCCCAAGTGAGCAGCTCGCCGTCCGCGGTCAGCGCCATCGCGTGGTTGTTGCCCGCGGCGATCTGCACGATGTTCGAGAGCCCCAGCCCGCGCGGGCTCGTCGAGCCGCCGGAGAACTCCCCGAGCTGGCCGTAGGCGTTGTCCCCCCAGCCGTAGACCTTGCCCTCCTCGGTCAGCGCGAGCATGAACGCCTTGCCGCCGGCGATCGCGGCGACGTTGTTGAGAAGCACGCTGTACGGCCTTGTGTACGCGTCGGTGCTCCCGAGGCCCAGTTGTCCCACGTCGTTCCTGCCCCAGGTCCAGACGAGGCCGTCCTCCAGAATCGCCGCGGAGTAGTCCTCGCCGGCGAGCACCTGCTTCGCTTCGCCCATGATGCGGACCGGCACGACGCGGTTCGCGCCGGTGCCGTCGCCGAGCTGCCCGTAGTCGTAGTTGCAGCCCGCGCCCCAGACGCTGCCGTCGGAGGTCAGAAACAGCGAGTGGTAATACCCCGCCGAAACCTGCACGACGTCGGAAAGCTCGACGACCTCCGGCTCGTACGCGCTCAGCGTACTGCCGGTGCCGAGCCTGCCGTACTCGCCGCTGCCCCACGCCCAGAGCGTGCCGTCCGCGACGAGCGCGAACGAGTGGCGGTAGCCCGCCTCGACGAAAACCGGCGCGGCCTCCCCGGGCGCGGGCGCGGACGGCGCGAACGGGAACTCCGCCCTCTCGCCCCCGAACGCGAGCGCCAGCAGAAGCGGCTCGCCGGAGTCGACGACGGCGTTCGCGACCTCGAACGCGAGGCGCAATTTGGCCTCCGCGCCGGCGGCGACTCGCTCCGGAGCCCGCGTCGGCTCGAATGTGTATTGCTCCCGGAAGGTCAGGAGCGCCTCC
>MWAC01000225.1 GCA_002068815.1 Firmicutes bacterium ADurb.Bin467
CTTTCCCAAAAACATCCTCGGGGCGGGCCGTGCGCCCGCCCCGTTATGCGGGGAGGTGGCGGAATGGCATGCGAGCATCCGCTGAAGCTGAAGTCGATTCTTTGGTCGGATATCTTCGGACGGACGGCGTCTCGGGGGCAATTTGTAAAATGTCCAGTCTGCGGGATGCAACTGGCGCTTCGGGGAACGTATGCCTCAAGATGGGCAAAGGCCCTGATCCCATGCGCGGCGATTCTGCTGTGGGTTTCGCTGGACAGCTTTGTCCTGCACGAAATCCGGGATGCGACCGCATGGTTTCTTTTGAGGATCGCATCGTTTCTGGCGATGGCGGCCGTCAGCTGGATTCTCAGCGCATTTCTCTGCCTGCGAAAGGGCTGGTATACGGTTTCACCGTCCGAGCCGGAAATGGATATGCATACACATCAACTTTAGGAGGAACACACACATGCGCAAACCCATCATTGCCGGAAACTGGAAGATGAACAAGACCCCCGCCGAGGCGGTTGCGCTGGTCAAGGGGCTGATCCCGCTGGTCGCGGACGCGAAGTGCGACGTCGTCGTCTGCCCGCCGTCCGTGTGCCTGCCGGCCGTCGCGGAGGCGATCCGCGGAACGAACGTCAAGCTCGGCGCGCAGAACGTGCACTTCGCCGCGAGCGGCGCGTACACGGGCGAATTGTCGGCGGAGATGCTCAAGGCCGTCGGCTGCGAGTATGTGATCGTCGGCCACTCGGAGCGCCGCCAGTACTTCGGCGAGACCGACAAGACCGTGAACCTGCGCGCGACCGCCGCGGTGAAGGCGGGGCTTACCGCGATTATCTGCGTGGGCGAGCTCAAGGACGAGCGCGTCGACGGCTACACGAACGCGATCGTCACGTACCAAGTGCAGATGGCGCTCAAGGGCCTGACGGCGGAGGAGCTCGATCACGTCGTCGTCGCCTACGAGCCCGTCTGGGCGATCGGCACCGGCCTCACCGCGACGGACGAGCAGGCGAACGAGACGATCGGCGTCGTGCGCCGGGCGATCGCGGCCGTCTACGGGGACGACGCCGCCCAGAAGGTGCGCATACAGTACGGCGGCAGCATGAAGGGCGCAAACGTCAAGGGGCTGATGGCGCAGCCGGAGATCGACGGCGGGCTGATCGGCGGCGCGTCGCTCAAGGCGGCCGATTTCGCCGAGGTGGTGAACTTCTGATGAGCACGACCGCGCTTCTGATACTCGACGGCTTCGGCATCGGCTCGGACGACCCGAGGTCGAACGCCATACTCGCGCAGGGCACGCCGAACATCGACAAATTGCGCGAGAAGTATAGCTTCACGTCGATCGGCGCGTCCGGCCTCGACGTGGGGCTTCCCGACGGGCAGATGGGCAATTCCGAGGTCGGCCACACGAACATCGGCGCGGGCCGCGTCGTCTACCAGATGCTGGTCAAAATAACCAAGGACATCAGGGACGGCGTGTTCTTCGAGAACCCGGCGCTGCTTGAAGCGATGGAGAATTGCCAAAAAACCGGCGCGGCACTGCACCTGATCGGCCTCGTGTCGCCCGGCGGCGTGCACTCGCACACCGACCACCTGTACGGCATCCTCGAAATGGCGAAGCGCCACGGGGTTGAGAGGGTCTACGTGCACGCGCTGCTCGACGGGCGCGACGTGCCGCCGGACTCCGGCTGGGAGTACGTTAAGGAGCTCGTCGAAAAGATGGACGAAATCGGCGTCGGCAGGGTCGCGACCGTCATGGGGCGGCTCTACGCGATGGACCGCGATTTCGCGTGGGAGCGCGTCGGCAAGGCCTACGCCGCGATGGTCTACGCGGAGGGCGTGCAGGCGCTCGACCCCGTGCAGGCGATCCTCGATTCCTACGAGGTCGTCGACGCGACCGGCAAGCACCTGACCGACGAGTTCATGCTGCCGACCGTCGTCGACCCCGAGGGCACGGTCAGGCCCGGCGACTCGGTCGTGTTCTTCAACTTCCGCCCCGACCGCGCGAGGGAGATCACGCGCGCGTTCGTCGACCCGGACTTCAAGGGGTTCGAGCGCAAGAAGGGGTTCTTCGGTGATTTTGCCGATTCAAAGAATCGTCAAAATCAGTCGCGCAGCGACTTGGAAACCCAAGGGGTTTCCAACCTCCCGCTGACCTACGTCTGCATGGCGCAGTATGACGCGACGATGCCCAACGTGCTCGTCGCCTACCCGCCGGAGGCGCTGACGATGACCATGGGAGAGTACCTTTCGAAGTGCGGCAAGACGCAGCTTCGCATCGCCGAGACGCAGAAGTACGCGCACGTCACGTTCTTCTTCAACGGCGGCGAGGAACTGACATTCCCGGGCGAGGACCGCATCCTCGTGCCGTCGCCGCCGTCGGATTTGGTTCCGACGTTTGACCTGAAGCCCGAGATGAGCGCGTACGAGGTCGCAGAGCGCGCGGTCGAGTGCGTGCTCTCCGGCAAGTACGACGTGATGATTTTGAACTTCGCGAACTGCGACATGGTCGGCCACACCGGCATCATGGACGCGGCGAAGAAGGCGGTCAAGGCGGTCGACGAGTGCGCCGGAAAGGTCGTCGAGGCCGTGCTTCAAATGGGCGGCAAGGCGATCATCACCGCCGACCACGGAAACGCCGACCAGATGATCGACCCCATCTCCGGCGGCCCGTTCACCGCGCACACGACGAACCCCGTGCCCGTGATCGTGATCGACCCGGAGCACCCGAAGTACGAGCTGCGCGAGGGAGGAAGGCTCTCCGACCTCTGCCCGACGATGCTGACGCTGATGGGGCTCCCGCAGCCGAGGGAGATGACCGGGCGGAGCTTGATCGTCGGCTGACGAAGCACGGAGGAACGCGCATGCGCTACGCGTCGAACGACATCGGCATGTTCGACCTCTACTTTGCCGAGATTCGCGAGACACAGGCCGACGGCCCCGACATCCGCTGGCGGCTTGAGGGCGCGCGCGCTTCGGCCGAGTGCCCCGCAAACCCGCACGGCACCGCGATGGCCGTGCCGGAGATGTGGCTGACGCTTGTCAACCCCGAAATCCGCGCGGCGACCGGAACCGCCCATGTCGACCTGCGCCCGATCCCTCCGTTCTTCACGGAATGCCCGGCGCGGGAGGTCCCGCGGGAGGATTGGCGGCGGCATCTGCTCAACGCGCGCATGCTGTTCGGCGCCTCAGAGCGCGCCCCCGTCGGCGGCCGGCGCGCGCTGACGCTCTCGGTTCTGAGTGATAAATGCGAGGACATAGAGCTTCTCGCAGACGACATCCGCTTCGAGTGGGACGCGTACGCGCAGGCACCCGATTCGCAATAGGAGGATTCCACATGCAACAGACCCCCACCCCCCACATCAACTGCGAGCCCGGCGCGTTCGCCAGGACCGTATTGATGCCCGGCGACCCGCTGCGCGCGAAGTTCATCGCGGACCACTTCCTTTCGGACGCGACGCTCGTCAACAACGTGCGCGGCGTGCAGGGGTACACGGGCACGTACGGCGGCAAGCGCGTGAGCGTCATGGCGTCCGGCATGGGCATGCCGTCGATCGGCATCTACTCGTACGAGCTGTTCAATTTCTACGGCGTCGAGAACATCATACGCGTCGGCTCCGCGGGCGCGCTGACGGACAAATTGAAGCTGCGCGACGTCGTCGCCGGCATGAGCGCGTACACGAACTCGAACTACGGCGCGTCGTTCGGCTTCAAGGGGCATCTCGCGCCGTCCTGCAGCTACGAGCTTTTGACGAAGGCCGTCGAGGCGGGCCGGGAGATCGGGCAGGCGGTCGTGCCCGGGCCGGTCTTCTCGTCCGACTGCTTCTACGAGCAGGGGGCCGACAAGACCGCCTCCGCGATCCTGATGAAGCTGGGCGTATTGTGCGTCGAGATGGAGGCCGCGGCGCTCTACCTCAATGCGGCGGCCGCGGGCAAGAGCGCGCTCGCGCTTTTGACGATCTCCGACAGCCTCGTGACCGGCGAGGCGCTCTCGGCCGAGGACCGGCAGAACACGTTCACGAAGATGATGGAGATCGCGCTCGAGATCGCGTGATTACACGACCTTGTAGGTGAAAAAATCGAACTTTGCAACGCCGAGCGCCCCGAGCGCCTCGGCGCTTTTTTTGACGTCCTCGGAGGCGTTGAAGCCGGGAATCAGCGGCACGCGGAGGACGACGCGCGCGGGGCCGACGGCGTTCAGAAGCAGCGGCAGATTCTCCAACACCCGCGCGTTGTCCCGGCCCGTGTAGCGGCGGTAGACGTCCGGGTTCATGTCCTTTATGTCCACGAGGAAGTCGTCGACGCATCCGGCCGCCGTCCGCACATTTTCGGCGGGCACGTTCAGGCACGTCTCCGCCGTGAGATG
>MWAC01000226.1 GCA_002068815.1 Firmicutes bacterium ADurb.Bin467
GACGACCGCCGAGGTCACGATCTCAAACGTGTAGTTCGCGCCGCCGAGGTTCGACTGCGCGCAGTTGACGCGGATCGTCAAGAGCACTGCCGCGAGCGCGACGAGCGTCGACGAGAGCGCGTACGTCCACACGTGCAGCCGCGCCGCGCGCACGCCGGAGAGCCGCGCCGTGCGCTGGTTGAAGCCGAACGCGGAGAGGTTGCGCCCGTAGACGGTCTTGTGCCGCACGAGGTACATAAGCACCACGACGGCGACCGCGATGAACACGTACATCGGCAGCTTGAGCAGCTTGTCGATCAGCTCCGGCATGCCCTCCGCGACGAGGCCCTCGAGCGGCTTCGACGTGCCGAACGCCTGCAAATCCATCGGCAGCGGCATGTACGCGTTTCCCTTGCCGACGATCTGCGCGATGCCGAACAGCACGTAGCCCGAGCCGAGCGTCGCGATGAACGGCGGCACGCGCAAAAACTGTATGATCGAGCCGTTGACGAGCCCGACGACGGTCCCCAACGCGAGCGTCAGCGGGATCGCCTGCCACGCGGGCATGCCGTGCTTGACGGACATCAGCCCCAGCGCGATCGAGCAGAGCCCCAGCGTGTAGCCGAGCGACAGGTCGATGCCGCCCGTCGTCAGGACCAGCATCAGCCCCATGCACGCGACCGCCGGCACCGCCGCCTGCTTGACGATGTTCAGGACGTTCGCGACCGTGAAAAACCGCCCGACGAGCGCCGCCGCCGCGGTAAACAGCACCGCGTACATCAGAATGCAGCCGTGCTCCTTCGCGAACCGAATCGATCTGTCCCTCATCGGCCGGTCACCTCCTCGGCGGCGAACTGCGCGGTCTTTTGCCGGCTGCGCGCCTTCAGCATCATGCTGAGGGCGACGACCGCGATGATGATCACGCCGACGGTGATGTTCTGGTAGAACGAGTGGACGTTTAAGAGGTTCAGCACGTTTCGGATCGAGCCGATGATCAGCGCGCCGACGGTCGTCATCGGCACCTTGCCCTCGCCGCCCCCCATCGACACGCCGCCGATGATGCAGGCCGCGATCGCGTCGAGCTGATACGGCTCGCCCTGCGTCGGGTGCGAGGTGTCGAGCTGGCTCGCGAGCAGCACGCCCGCCGCCGCCGCGCAGAAGCCGGACATTGAGAACACAAACAGCTTGATCCTCTCGACGCGTATGCCGGCGTTCTTGAGCACCTGCTCGTTGCCGCCGAGCCCGTAGATGCGCGTGCCGAGCGGCAGCTTCGTCGAGAGCACCCAGCCCATCAGCACGAACAGCACCATGATGTAGTCCGAGTACGGCACCCCGAGCAGGTACCCGTTGCCGATCGAGACAAAGCCGCGGGGGAAGCCGCCGAACGAGCGGCCGTTGTTGAACAGATAGCTCGCGCCCTGCGTGATCTGGCCGACGACGAGCGTCGCGACGAACGCCGGCACCTCGAGAAACGCGACGAGCGAGCCGGACGCGGCGCCGATCAATATGCCCGAGAGCAGCGCGAGCAGTATCGCAAGCGGCACGCTGACGCCGCCGTTCAACAGCAGCCCCGCGATCATGCCGCAGAAGGTCACGTTTCCGCCGACCGACAGGTCGATGCCCTTGATGACGATCACCTGCGACACGCCCACCGCGCAGATCGCGATGATCGAGCACTGGCGCACGACGTTCAACAGGTTGTCGGGCTTTAAGAAGTTCGGGACGAGCGAGCCCGCGAGCAGAAAGGCCGCGGCGCCGAGAAGAATCCGGACGGGCCTCCGGAAGCGGCGGTACAGGTTCACGGGAATCCCCCCAGTTGCAGAAAAATACGCAGAAAGAAGGGGCGCGCGCGATGGTTCGGCGCGCCCCTCTTTCAGAGAGCTAGAACCAGAACTGCGCGGCCATATCGAGGTTGTCCTTCGTGTACATATCGGTTCCGGCGTCGACGAACTTCTCGATCGTCGCCGGGTCGACGCTTCCGTCCAGCACGCCCAGCATGACCTCGACCGCCTTCGCGCCGATCTTCGCCGGGAACTGCGCCATCGTGCCCGTCATCTCGCCCGCGGCGATGTAGTCGCAGCCGGCCTTCGCGCCGTCAAAGCTGATGAAGCAGAGCCCGGCGGGGTCGATGTCGTTGTTCTTGAGCGCCTGCAGGATGCCGGGGACCATGTTGTCCGAGCAGCAGAAGATGCCGTCGATCTCCGGGTTCGCCTGCAGCATGTTCTCGGTGACCTGCATCGCCTTATCGACGACCCAGTCGCCCGCCTGCTCGTTGACGAGCACGAGGCCGGTGCCCTCGATGCCGGCCTTGAAGCCGTCGGCGCGCTGGTCGCCCGCGGACGAGCCGTTCGCGCCGCGCACGATGATCACGTTGCCCTCGCCGCCCAGAATTTCGGCCATCTTCTGGCCCGCGAGCTTCGCGGCGGCGAAGTTGTCGGTCGAGACGAACGTCACGTACAGGTCCTCATGCGCGTTGACACCCTGGTCGACGAGGATCACCGGGATGTTCGCGGCCTTCGCCTTCTCCATGACCGGGATCACGGCGTTCGCGTCCATCGGGTTCAGGATCAGCGCGTCCACGCCCTGCGCGATCAGGTCCTCGATCTGGTTCACCTGCGTCGCGACCGCGGTCTGGCTCTCGGCGATCGCGTCGACGAAGGTGTTGCCCGACGCCTCCACCGCATCCTTGATGCCGGTGTAGAGCGCCAGCTGGAACGCGTCGTTTGTGATGGTCTTCAGGGAGTAGCCGATGGTGAACCCCTCCGCCTGCGCGGCAATCGGCACCAGCAGCATCGCGAGGACGACGAGGAACAGGCTGATACGCTTCATGGGTAACCCTCCTTGAATAATAATCCTTACGTTTGCGATTATAACAGATGGAAAACGTTTTTTCAAGTGTGATGTGCCGAATTTATAAAAATATTTGTGTCGTGGACTTTGACGGCAAAAAAAACGAACCGGCCGCGGGGCCGATTCGTCGAATCCGTTCCTTCTATTGATCGCTCTTCTTTGCAATGTCCCGCGCGACGACGATGCCGGTGACCGACGCCTGCATCAGCCCGCGCGTCACGCCCGCGCCGTCGCCGATCGCGTAGAAGCCGGGGAGCGCGGTCTCAAACCGCTCGCCGACGGCCAGCTTCGACGAGTAGAACTTGACCTCGACGCCGTAGAGCAGCGTGTTCTGCGAGTACATGCCGGGGGCCACGTTGTCGAACGCGCGCAGCGCCTCGATGATGCTCGTCAGATGCCTGTGCGGCAGCACGAACGACAAATCGCCCGGCACCGCGGTCTCGAGCGTCGGCACCGTCGTCGACTTTGCAAGCCGCGAGGCGTCGGTCCTCCTGCCCTTGAGCAGGTCCCCGAGCCGCTGCACCATGACGCCGCCGCCGGTCAGCATGTTTCCGAGCTGCGCGATGTAGCGGCCGTACTCGATCGGCTGGTTGAACGGCTCGGTGAAGCGCGTCGACACGAGCATCGCGAAGTTCGTGTTCGAGGTGCGCAGCTTCTGGTCGGCGTAGCTGTGGCCGTTGACGACCGCGAGGCCGCCCTCGTAGTGCTCCTCGCTGACGAGCCCGCCGGGGTTCATGCAGAACGTGCGCACGCGGTTCTCGAACGTGTCGGAGTAATAGACCATCTTCGCCTCGTAGAGGTGCTCGGTCAGGTGGTCCATGACCGAGTTCGGCACCTCGACGCGCACGCCTATGTCCACCTCGTTGTTGTGCGTGTCGATGTTGTTCTCGCGCGCCATCTCCGAGAGCCACGCCGCGCCGCCCCTCCCCGGAGCCGCGACGACGAAGCGCGCGCGCTCGAGCACCTGGCGGCCGTCCGCGCCCTTCATATAGACGCCGGCGACGTGGCCGTCCTCGATGAGCAGCCCCTCGGCGACGGTGCGCTCGCGGAACTCGAAGCCGGGGCGCTTCGAGAGCGTCACGTACATATCGCGCAGCACGTCGAACGCATGCTCGGTTCCGAGATGCCGAACCGGGCAGGCGATCAACTGTATGTTGTGGCGCGAGCAGGCGTATTTGATCTCGTCGACCTTCGGGTCGTTCAGGCCGTGCACGGTCTCGGGCGCGCCGTGCTTCAGGTAGATCGAATCCGCGTAGGCGATCAGGCTCTTGACCTCGTCGCGCGGCAGATAGTCGACGATGTGGCCGCCGACGTCCTCCGAAAGCGACAGCTTGCCGTCGGAAAACGCGCCCGCGCCGGCCCAGCCGCTCATGATGTTGCAGGGGTCGCAGTGGACGCATTTATGCAGTTTCCGGGCCGGGCACGTGCGCCGGTCGATGTGCAGGCCCGCGTCGATCAAGAGCACCTTCGCGCCCGGCATCTTCTCCGTCAGCTCGAGCGCGGTGAATATGCCCGCCGGGCCCGCGCCGACGACGATCGCGTCATAGGGATGATACATGGGTTTCACACTCCTCGGCAAAACAAAGCGCCATTCCGGGCGGATTGCCCCGGGATGGCTTTTACGCTCTTGCCGACGGTGATTATAGCAGAACGCGCGCGGAAAGTCAAGGTTTGTCGAACGTTAAACTATCCGTCCGCCATGAAAAAACATTCGTCCGCGCGCGACGGTTTAACCGTTCGAAAACTTGCGCGCGGCGCCGGTTTGCGGTATTATAGACGGATAAGGGGGTCTTTCGATGCTTCGTTACATTTTAAAGCGCCTGATCGCGGGCGTTTTGACCGTGATTGTGCTGATCACGATCTCGTTCTTTCTGATGCACATGATGCCCGGAGGGCCGTTCAGCCCGAGCGAGCAGAAGAACGTGCCGCCGGAGCTGCTCGCGCGCGTCGCCGCGAAATACGGCCTGGACAGGCCGGTCGGTGAACAATATATCGAATACTGGAAGAACCTCTTGCGCGGCGATTTCGGCATCTCCTACAAGAAGCTCGACACAACCGTCAACGAGACGATCGCCTACGGGTTCCCGATCTCGATGCGCGTGGGGCTCGTCGCGGTGATCCTGTCGCTGGTCGTGGGCATACCGCTCGGGGTGATCGCGGCGATTCGGCGCGCGAAGCTCTGGGACCTCTCCGCGATGGCGTTCGCGACGATCGGCATCTCGGTTCCGGTGTTCGTGATCTCGATACTGCTCATGTACCTGTTCGCGGGCGTGCTCCAGTGGCTGCCGACC
>MWAC01000227.1 GCA_002068815.1 Firmicutes bacterium ADurb.Bin467
CCGCCATATCCGCTCTCCTTGTCATGGTCGTTGGGAAAAAACGCCACCCGCTGGGTCCATTATACCCGAGAAAAACAGCAAATGCAAGATTTCATGTCATTCTGCCGGAGGCTGCGCGCAGAAAAATCCAAAATACCCGCCGGAACAGCCGCCGCGTCTCGCGGTCGATGCCGAGCGTCGCGCCGAGCACCCGCGGGACGCTCTTCCGCCAGACCTTGAGCATCTCCGGCACGGACTCCGACTCGGCGGAGGAGACGACCTTGAACAGCGCCTCGACGTACGCCTCGCGCATTTCCGGCGGCATGCCGCAGACGAAGCGGCGCAGCGTCCGGGCGAGGTAGGCGTTGAAGCGCGTGGGCGCCCCGACCGGGACGAAGTCGCATCCCTCGATCCGCCACATGTACGGGTAGTGCTGCAGCGCCGGCGCGCGGCTTCGGATGTACACGGAGCCGGGCGGGTTCTCAAACAGCAGCCCGACGAGCGAAGCGCGCGGTATGTAGACCCTGACGCGGTCGCGGATTTCCAAAAACTCTGCGCGCCGGGCGTCGGCGGGGGAGAGGCCGGGGCCGTCGAGGCTCACGACCTCGCGCACGCGCCGGCGAACCGGGGCTTCCGAGAACGCGGCCGCGTAGACCGCGAGGTTTCCGCCCTTCGAGTGCCCGCACAGGATCAGCGAACCATGAAACCGCTCCGCGATCTCCGCGACGAACGAAACCGCGAGCGCCTGCGCGGGCACGGGGCTTCTGTAGGCGAGCATGAAGTTCTCCTTCCAGCCCGCGAAGCTCTGGTCGGTGCCGCGAAACGCCACGATCGCGGTCTCCTCGTCCCATTGGAGCGCAAGCGCCGCGAACTGGCACGCGCCCTCCGCGTCGAATTTCTCGCGGAAGCCCAGAAACGCAAGCGCGGAAAACCGCCGGCTTTTCGCGGTTTCGGCGATCAGGCGGCGGTCGTTTTTGTGCTCGAAGCCGAACCTTCGCGGGCTCGGCGGAAGCAGCAGCGCGCCCTCGAGCGCGTCCCCGAAGGTCGCGGCCGATTCCGGAAAGTCCGCGTACGCGAGCTGGGACAAGAGCAAAAAATCCGCCCCCGAAAGCATTGCCTCCGAGGGGGACAGGGACCCGCATGCCTCTATATACCTAAACAGGCTCGACATTCCAGCTCGCCTCGAGGTCCTTGAAGAACTCGAATTCGCCGACGTACACATAGGACGACACGAACATGCCGCCGGCGATCGTGAGAACCCAGGCGAGCGCGTGCAGGGACAGCTCCGGGAGGATGGCAAACGGCAGGAGTATGAGCGCGAAGCTCGGCACAGCCGCCAGAAGCTCCCAACCGATGTAGCTGAAGTACAGGCAGAACAGCCGCCCCTTGTTGCCGTTCATCATGCGCTTGCTCTCGCGCAGCGCGTCGATCGCGCGCATTTCGGGGTTCTTCCAGAGGATGTAGAACGCCATCGCGTAGCGGAAGCTCGCGATGATGCCGGGGACGATGAACAGGAGCATCCAGAGGAAGGTGAAGAACGCCTCGAGTATCCCGAGCCACAGCGCCTTCCCGAAGAAGCGCAGCTTCGAAAACAGCTGCGAGGCGCGCGGGTGCCCGCCCGAGTACAAAGAGGAAATCGACTCGTACAGGCCGAGCCGGAGCGCGGGCCCAAACAGCAGGAGCACGAGCGACAGCGCGCCCGCCGCGAAGATCGCCGCCTGTATCGCGCCGGGGATCACCGCCCAGCCCACGTTGAGCCGAAGGGCCAGATCCCTGCCGTACGGCAGGAAATAGAAGTCCTCCACGGACATGTCGAGCGGCGCGCTGTACGAAAACGGGATCGGCCCGATCTCGACATTCGCGATCGCGTCCACGGAAGGGTATTCCCCGATCATGCGATCGTAGTTGTAGCCCGTGTCGAACGAGACGCTCAGGTAGTTGGTCGTCAAAAGCGTAAACACCAGCATCACGAGCGCCATGCGGAACCAGTGCCCCTTCAGCGCGGCCCTCGCGGCGCGGCGGAGCGTCCTCGCGCGGGGCGGCTCCTGATACTTCGGCGGGGTGAGGTCATACGGCTGTTCCATCGGTCAATCTCCTTTCGGCGGTCGAAAAAGGGCTATAACAGCTTCTCGAAGCTGTAGAACTCGGTGTCGTACCAGACTACGTCCTCGAGCCGCGCGTGGCCTAAGCGCGTGTACAGCCGGAACGCCGCGGGGTTTTCCTTCGCGCACAGGTAGCGCACGGCCTCGACGCCCTCGGACTTCAGCATCGCGAGCGCCGACAGGAAGATCTCCGCGGCGAGCCCGCGGCCCTGCATTTGGGGCTCGAGGCAGAACCGGCAGGCCTCCTTCGCGCGCGCGGGCGTCCACGAGACGCCGAGGCCGTCCAATTCGTCCGGCTCGACGAGCGATATGGCCGCGACGATCCGCGCCCCTTCGCGCAGCACGTAGAGGCCGTTCTCTTGGAGGTCCGCCTGTATGTCGTCCATCGTCGGGTAGGTGTCGTCCCACTCGGAGCGCCCGCTCTCGCGCCCGGCCTCCGCCGCGGCGTGGTAGAGATCGAGCACCTCCCGCGCGTCCTCGCTTCGCGCGCGTTCCAGCTTCTTCATGCTATTCCACCGCCACCAGTTTCAGCATTTCGACGCCCGGCGCCTCCTCGAGGGACGTGAGCAGCGCCTCGAGCGAGTCGTTCAGCTCCGAGATGTCCATCGAGATCGTCACGCTCGCGCGGTCGTGGATCGGCAGGCTCTGCGTGATCGTCAGGATGTTTACGCCGAAACCGGACAGGCGGTTCAGCACCTTCGAGAGCACGCCGCTCTCGTGGTTGAGCATCAGAAGCAGCACCGCCTTCCGGCCGACCGGCAGCTTCGACGGCTCGATGACCTTGTCCTTGTACTTGTAGTAGGTGCTGCGCGAGATGCCGACCTGCTCGCATACGTTGCTCACCTGCTGGACGGCGCCGCTCTCCAGGAGCCTGCGCGCCTCGACGACCTTCAGAAAGTAGTCCGGCAGCGCGCTCTTCTCGACGATCAGGTAATCCTTCAGCATATCGATCCCTCCGGTTTCATCATATCACAAACGCGCGCTCAGCGAAAGCGCCGGATGACCGCGAGCGCGATAACGCCGTTGACCGCGCCCATCGCGGCGCCGGAGACCAGGAGAACCGGCAGGTACGCGGCGAGGCCCGGCGTCCTCGCGATCAAGGCGGCCGCGAGCAGCTGCCCGGCGTTGTGCAGCACCCCGCCCGCGATCGACACGCCGACCGG
>MWAC01000228.1 GCA_002068815.1 Firmicutes bacterium ADurb.Bin467
CGCGGTCGAGCCGCCGGCGGAGAGGTTTTCGATCGCCTCCATGATGCGCGTCTTCTCGCCCGCGGGCACGCCGTCGAGCACCACCTGATCCCACGAGGCGTAGGTGACGATCGATACCGTGTCCGTCGGCGCGAGCGCGTCGACCAGAAGCTGGAACGCGCGCTTGACCAGCGGCAGCTTGTTCGGCATGTCCATGCTGCCGGACACGTCGATCAAAAACACGAGGTTCTGCGCGGGGCGCTCCTCCTTCGGAATCTCCGCCGCCTGCAGGCCGATCAAGAGCAGCTGCGTCTCCCCGTTCCACGGGCAGTCCGCGAGCTCCATCGTCACGCCGAACGGCTCGCCGTCCGCGGGCGCTTTATAATCGTAGCGGAAGTAGTTGAGCATCTCCTCGATGCGCACGCTGTCGATCGGCACGTCCTCCCCGGCGAGGATTTTCGCGCGAAGCTGCGCGTAGGACGCGGTGTCCACGTCCGCGGCGAACGTCGAGAGCGGCGACGTGCGCGCGGACAGGAAGCGGTTCTCCTGGAAATAGCCGTATTCGTTCGTGTTGAATTCCTCCGCGGCGTAGGCGTAGGCGATCCCGCCCGGCATCGGGGCCATCGTGAGCGACGGCATCGGGGGCGGCATGGCGTTCGAATCCGCCGATTTGCCGAAAATCAGCTCGGCGAGCGACTTCGGGTCCGGCGCCGGGGCTTCATACGGTCGCGCGTCCTCCGAAAAGAGCGCGTCGAACGTGATCCGGTCGAGCATGCCGCTCTCGAGCAGGCCGTTGTCTCGCTGGAACGCGACGAGCGCGGCGGCCGTGTCCGGGCCGAACGCGCCGTCCGCGGTGCCGGCGAAGTAGCCGAGCTCCCGGAGTCTGCGTTGCAGCGCGAGCACGTCGTCGCCCTCGTCGCCCTCCATGAGATCCCGCGCGAACGCGGGCGGTTCGGAAATGCCGGCGGACGTCAGCGCGATCAACAGGGCCAGCGCAAGGCACGCGGTCGCGAGAAATGTGTGCTTCATGGGTTTCCACCTCCTTCGCCCTATTGGACGAAATTGGGAGGAATTGGTTCATTTTGCGGGAAAAAAGCGGGGGAGACTCTCGTCCCCTCCGCATGGTCCTTATTTCCTAGGCGCGTATCTCCTGCCGCATGAACTTGACGTAGCCGATGCCGAACATCAATAGCGTCGCGGCGGCCATCGTCGTCAGGTGCGGCCAGATCAGCATCAGGCTCTGGTCGAGCGACAGGTAGCCCGCGATTGCGCCGGAGTACGCCGTCTCGGTCGGGATCATCAACGCGCGCACGTTCGGGTTCAGGATCGTCGAGATGGCCTCGATGTACAGGTAATACGGCGACAGTCGGTTGAGGTTCATCGAAAGTGCGTAGTTCTTCAGCAGGTTTTCGTACCCCATGATGCCGCTGACCGGGTAGATCACGTTCGCGACCACGCCCGCGACCATCGTCGCGAACAGCGTCATGTAGATCCACGCCGCGATCGAGATCAGCGCCGAGGTCGCCGCGTGGCGGCACAGCACCGAGAAGAACATCGCGATCGCGAGCCAGAGCGCCATGTAGATCGCCGAGTACGCGACGTATACGAGCGCGCGCGCAATCTCCTCGGCCTCCGGCGGCACGCCGATCGTCATAAGCCCCAGTCCGCTCATCATCAGCCCCAGCGAGACCGACAGCATCAGGATCACCGTCGAGCCGGCCGCGAACTTCGCGAGGATGACCGTATCCCGGTAGATCGGCTGCGACGCGAGGTGGTTGAGCGTGCCCTGCGAGCGTTCGCTCGAGATGGCGTCGAAGCCGAGCACGATGCCGACGACCGGCGCCATGTACGCGAGGAACGACGCGAACGACGGGATCGAGTTGCCGCTTGTGGTAAACAGCTTCAGGAAGATGAAGTCCGGGCTCTCCTGAATCGCGCTCTGCATGCCCGCGAGCGCGCCGGAGAACGAGGCGGCGCTCGTAAGCACCAGCAGCGCGAGCACGATGTAGAACCGCGCGCTGCGCAGGTGATCGGCGAGCTCCTTCCGATACAGCGCGGAGAAACCCGCGCTGCGCGCGCGCCGGTCACGCGCCGCGCCGGCCGAACCGCTTCCTGCCGCGCTTGAGCGCATCGTCGCTTCCATTGCTCTCACCTGCCTTTTCAAAGTACCGGATATAGATTTCGTCGAGGTCGCCGCCGAGCTTGCGAAGGTGCTCGAGCCGGAAGCCGCCGTCCACGGCCGCCTTCGCGATTGCGGGCCGGATGTCCCTCTCCGAGCGGACGATCAAAGCGTCGCGGCCCTTTTCGACCTCGGTAACTCCGTCCAGGCCGCGCAGCAGGCCGATCAGCTCCTCGCCGGCGGGCGAGGCCATGACCTCGGCGGACTGCGGGCAGTTCTCCTCGAGCTGCCGACCCAGTTCCCCGATCGGACCGCAGGCGATCAGCTTTCCCTTGACGAAGGTGCCGACGCGGTCGCACACCTGCTGCACCTGGTAGAGCTGGTGCGAGGAGATCAAAATCGTCCTGTGCTCCTCGACCGACAGCGCGCGCACCAATTCCATCAATTCGCGGGTGCCCTCCGGGTCGAGGCCGGTCGTCGGCTCGTCCAGAAAGAGCACGCTTGGGTTGCCCAACAGGCTCATGGCAATGTCCAGCCTGCGGCGCA
>MWAC01000229.1 GCA_002068815.1 Firmicutes bacterium ADurb.Bin467
CCGAAGTGGTGCGGCGCGGCAGGCTGAACGTCGAGCGCACCACCGATTCCGTACCGTCCAACCCCGCCAGGATCTGCACGCGTCCGCCGCCGCTTAGTCCCGTTTTCACTTCGCGGCGCTCCGGCTCGGTGCCGGGCCGGGCCGGAGCGAGCAGGACAACGCTCTGGCCGTCGTCGCGAACAAGGGCGTCCAGCGGCAGGGTCAGCGCGTCGTCCGCGGAATCCACGATGAAACGCACGGTGGCCGTCATCCCGCTTTTCATGCGCGCGGGGATGGTCTCGGGTTCGACTTCCACCTGGTAGATCGTCACGTTGTTGACGGTGATCGCCTCGTAGGCGATGTGGTGAACCCTGCCGGGAAAGGGCTCCGAGGAGTAGGCGTCGAGCGTCAGCACGGCTCGCTGGCCGACCTGCACCAAGCCGATGTCCGTTTCATCCACTTGGGCCCGGACGATAAGCCGGTCCGAGAGCACCAGCACCACGTCCGCGGCGGTCAGGGTTTGCCCGGGCTCCGCCTTGCGCGCGATGATCGTTCCGTCCCGCGGCGCGATGAGAGGCGTGGCCTTGTAGACCTCTTCCCACTTGCGCAGCACGTCTTCGCCTTGCGCGCGGGCCGCGTCCAGCAGCGCGGCCCGGTCCGTCGAGCTCATGCGCGCGATCACGGCGCCTTGCCGGACAAACCCGCCTTCGCTCACGAGCACCTCCTCCACGCGTCCGCCGATCGGAGGTTTGATCTCGATGCGATTGCCCGGTTCCACGACGCCCGTGGACTCGATGGCGACCTCGAGGCGCTCGCGCGTGATTTCGACAGGCTCATACGCGGGGGGTTGGGCCTTTTCGACGGTCTTCTTCCGGAACAGGAACCATGCGCCTGCCGCGGCGGCAACTACGATGATCACGACGACCAGTCTCTTCATGGTTCCACCTCACTCCTCGATGTCAAACACGCCCGTGCCGGTCGCGCGCATCCATGCGGATTCCGCCAGGAGCGCCGCGCGCTGCGATTCCAGCAAACGGCGCTGATAGGAAATACGCTCGTTTTCGATGACATCCCAGTTGTCGAAGCTCAGCAGTCCCGCCCCGTATTGCTCCCGCGCGATTTCAGCGCGCAGGTCGGAAGCCTCGAAGAACCGCGTCTGGACATCCACGTTTTCCAGCGCGTTGCGGAACGAAACGAGCAGCTCGCTCAGGTCCGACACCTTGCCGTTCAGCGTCTCCGAGCGCTGCGCTTCCGCGAGGGAAAGCTGGGCCCTCGCCCGGGCCACCTCCGCGCGCGTTTGCCCGCCGGACCAGAAGGGAAAGGACAACTGTACGCCGATCGCCCAGCGGTCGGAATCGAAAGCGTCGGTGTCCCCCGTCCGTCCGGCAGAGCCGCCGAGGCTGATGTCGGGCCGATACCCGCTGCGCGCGGTGCGAACCGAGGCTTCAGCGGAGCGGACGGAGGCCTCCGCGCGCGCATAGTCCGGCGTTCGCATCGCCGCCGCATCCCAGTCAACAGCCTCCGGAGCGGATCCGCCTTCCAGCGCGCCGGCAACCGTCAATGCCGGGTGTTCGCCCTCGAGGCCCATCGTCCGCACAAGAACCTGGCGCGAGGCCGCCACCTGGCGCTCGGCCTGGCCGAGTTCGGTGCGGGCCTGGTGCATCGACGCTTCGCTGAGCGCGAGCGATCCCTTGTGCTCGCGGCCGCCCTCGTAGCGCAGGCCGACCAGCTCCCGGTTGTCGGCGCGTCGTTCGACGATCCGGCGAAGCACGAGCACCTGCTCCTGCGCGTGGAGCATGCTGACGAACGCGCTGCGGAGCCGGAAAGTGACCTCGGCGCTCGCGCTCTCATGATCGGCCCTCGCGCCTTGCAGCGCCGCGTCGGCGGTTTCGATCGATGCCGCAATCCGTCCGCCGGAGTATAGGGTTTGCCGGGCGTTGACGCCTGCGCTCAGCGACGCGTTCGCGTCAGGGGTCTGGCCGTCCTGTTCGGCGTGTTCGGCGCTGCCGCTCGCCGAAAGCTGCGGACGGCGCGCCGAGCGGGCGCTTTCCCGCCCGGCCTCCGCCGCGCGCACTTTCTCGCGCGCGGCGACGAGCGTGGGATTGTGCTCCGCGGTCAGGCGTATGCATTCCTCCCACGAGAGGACCTCCGCACCGGCGGGGCGGGGGAGCATCATGAGCAACGCCAGCATGCAAAGGATGAAGGATTTGCTCATCATTTGATCGTACCTTTGAAAACCCCTGCTATTCGACTATTAATATAACGAAGCAACAGGTCGAATTAATGCAAGGAAAACACGAGGCCGGATCGCATGCCGTTCGCGCAATTACGAGTGACGCGTCTCTTTTCCCCGAACCAGCCCCAGCGCCAGCATCGTCACGTCATCCGAAGCCGGCGTGCCGCGCACGAAGCCGTTCAGCGCCGCCCGCATTGTGCCGATGATCGAACGGGCGTCCCGTTTTGCGGCGGTATTCGCGGCGTCGAGCATTCTCCGGTCTCCGAACAACTCCTCTTTTTCGTTCATCGCTTCCGTGACGCCATCCGTGTACAGGAACAGCAGGTCGCCCGGGGCCAGCCTCGTGTGCAGGGACGGGTATTCGGCTTCTTCCCTCCCTCCCACGACCCAGCACGTCTTCACGTCCAGGCCGGTGAACGGGCCGGTGCCGCGCGCGATCAGCGGGGGGTTGTGTCCCGCGCACACGTAATCGAGATCTCCCGTGCGGATGTCCAGCACGCCCATGAAGACGGTGGCAAACATGCTCTCTTCGTTTTCGGAGCAGAGCATGGCGTTCGTGCGGCTCATGATTTCCGGCAGCGGTTGGCCCAGCAGCGCCTGGTTTTTCAGGATGGTCCGGGTGATCACCATGAACAGTGCCGCGGCGACGCCTTTGCCGGACACATCGCCGATGCTGAAGCACAGGCGGTGCTCGTCGATCAGGAAAAAGTCGTAGAAATCGCCGCCGACCTCCCTCGCGGGTTCCATCGTGGCGTAGAGATCGAGGACGTCTATCTCCGGGAACGGGGGGAAGATGCGCGGCAGCATGCTGGTCTGGATCTTGTTGGCCACATGGAGGTCGCGCTCGATGCGCTCCTTCTCCGCCGTCGTTTTGCGCAGCGTTTCGATGTGCGCCACGAGATCCACCTGCATCTTGTTGAATGCGTGGGCGAGGGTTTCGAGTTCGTCGCCCGTCCGGATGTCGAGCGGCTGGTCGAGCCGGCCGGCGCCGACGTGCTGCGCGCCGCGGCACAGC
>MWAC01000230.1 GCA_002068815.1 Firmicutes bacterium ADurb.Bin467
GCGGTCCGAACTATCGCCGACGATGGGACCGTAAGCGACCACACCGTCCCGCCGGGCGGAACGATCGCCGACGACGGCGCCAACGGAACCACCCACGCCGAACGCGTCTGGCAGTTCTTCGACGCCTCGCCGTGATCCGCCGTGCAATCCGGCGGGCGTCTGGTACACTCTGGACATGCGGATCCTGCTGAGCAACGACGACGGCATCGACGCGCCGGGTCTGGCCGCACTATACCACGCCGTGTCCGACCTGGGGGCGGTGACGGTGGCTGCGCCCGATTCGCCGCAGTCGGCGGCAGGGCACGGCATCACGCTCAAAAGCCCCCTGACCGTGCGCCGCCTGCGGGCAAGCGACCACGCCGGCGGGTTCGACGGCATCCGCGTGGACGGGCGACCCGCAGACTGCGTTCGCCTGGCCATCCGCTCGCTGATGCCCGAGCCCCCGCAACTCGTCCTGAGCGGCATCAACCGCGGCGCCAACGTGGGGATCAACATCTTCTACTCGGGCACGGTGGCCGCCGCCGCGGAGGCCGCCATGCTCGGATACCCCGCCGTCGCGTTCTCCGTCCGCAGCGGCGAGGGCGAAATCGACTGGCCGACCGTCGCGCGCCGGTGCCGCGCCGTGCTCGACCGCCTGCTGCCGGCGATGAAACCGGCGGAACTGGTCAACGTCAACATCCCATCACTCGCCCAGGGCCCGCCGCGCGGCGTGCACGTCGTGCCGCAATCGACGGCCGGGCTCACCGACACCTACCTCCGCCACATCGACGAGGAAGGAACCGAACGCTTCCGCCTGGCCGACGAGTACGGCTTCGTGCGGCGCGAGCCGGACACCGACGTCGTCTCGCTGTCGGAAGGATTCATCACCGTCACGCCCCTGCACGTGGACATGACCGACGGGCGGCGCCTCCGCGCGCTGCGGGAACTCAACTGGCCCGCCCTGCCTTGATTCGCCCTTGCCAAGCCTCCGCGCCGCGACGATAATGCGCCCGGCATCTCCGAGAGCCCGGACCCGGTACGAACGCTTTCGCCTGGAGTGACCCATGTCAGCGAGCTTTGCCTGCATCGCGGGGGAGGAAATCTGCCGCCAGTGGAACACCGGGCGGATCGCGGGCGAGCGCATCGGACCGCGCGGCACGCCGTTCGGCTCCAGCGGTGAAATCTACCTCATCGAGTCCGAGGAGCACGAGATGTACCTGCTGCCCCGCCATGGCTTGGGGCTGTCCAAGACCGCGCCCCGGCGGATCAACTCCCGCGCGCTGCTCAAGATGGAAATGCCGGAAAAATAAATACCCGCCGGGTAATAGACACGGAAAACCGCACGTCGTACCATTATACGATAGGCGGTTTCTGTTCCATCAACCCAAGGAGGCGCGGGATGCCGAAGATCGAATCCGTGGAGCCGATGGCGGGCTACCGGCTCAAAATCGCCCTGGACAACGGGAATGTGCTGATACTCGACCTGTCCCGGAAGCTCAACACCACGCGCTTCCGGCAGCTCAAGCAGCAGGCCGGGCTGTTCGGCCGCGCGCTGGCGGACGGCGAGCGCGTGTATTGGGACGAGCTGACGGAGCTCTCGGTGGGCGAGCTGATGGAGCCGGCGCTGTCGGAGGGCGCGGACGGGTGCCGGCGCAGGGCGCCCCCGGAAACAATGAATGAACGCGAGGAGGACCGACCGTGATACGCAAACGGACGTGCGCTCTGCTGATCCTGTGCCTGATGACGCGGGCGCTTCCCTTGTTTTGATCGACAACTCCCTCACTTGCTGCCCGGCCTTTCGCTCCGCCTCCCCGCGCCGGCCGCGCCGCTCCCGGCTTCGTACGGCGAGGGCCCCGCGCCGGGCGATGAAACCCTGCCGTACTGGACGTGCGCGCCGGGCGCGAGAGGGCTGTGCGCCCTGGTCGCGAACCGGTAGGCCCAAGACGGAATCGGCCTCCGCCACGGATACCCTTCCCCGCGCTGCGCAGAATAAGCGCGGACGGAAAAATCCAAGCGGAGGTCGATTTTCTATGCCCGAAAAAAATCTCGATCTGTCGAGCCTGCCCATGCTGACGCTCAAGCACATCCCGGAACCGAACGCGGACGCGCAGCAGATCACCGCGCTCATCAAGGAGCGCGGGCGCATCACCGGCTACCGGCTCTCGGACGGCCGGACGCTCAACAAGGAGGACGGCATACGCCTCGCCCGGCAGGGCGGCATACGCGGCGTCGGCATCGCGACCCGGAACGGGTCCGAGTACCTGAAGTCGCTGCCGGATGGAAGCGAGCGGAACAACCTCGGAAACCTGCCCTCGGTCACGCCGTGACGCCGTTCTCTCCGACCGTCTGGCCGGAGGACGGCATGCCCGAATGCGCCTCCGGGTACCTCCAATGCGAGCTCTGCACGCCGCGGTCGCCTGTCGTCTGGGGCGAGGGAAACCCGCGCGCGCCCGTCGCCGTGATTCTGGACAACCCGGGCGCGCGCGAGGACCGCGAGGGCAGGGAATACGTCTGCGGCACGCGGCAGACGCTGCAGCTCGCGCTTCACGGCGCGGGGCTCTCGCCGGACGACGTCTATCTGACCTACCTTCTCAAATGCAGGCCGCTCCGCGCATACGACCGGGATGCGGTACGCGCGTTCAGCCTGCCGTTTCTCGTCCGGCAGATCGAGGCGATGCGGCCGGAGCTCGTCGCCTGCCTCGGGGATATCGTCGCGCGGGCGCTGTTCGGCGAGGGCGCGCAGGTGAAGGCGCTGCGCGGAGCGTGGCAGACCGCGCTCGGCCGCCCCTGCATGGTCTCCTACCACCCGCTCGCGGTCCGGCGGCGGCCGAACCTGATGCGCTTATTCGCCGAGGACTGGGCGATGCTTGCCGCGCGGCTCGGGGATTTTAGAGCCTCTCCTCCAGAACCTCCCTGAGCACGGCGGCGTGGTTGGCCGTTCCGTCCCTCGCCGCGTACAAAAGCGTCAGCTTCCCCTCCTTCGCGACCTCGAGCAGGTGCTTCACGGCCGCCTTCTTCTCCGGGTCCGCGCCGAGCTCGACCCGGTACAATTCCGAAAACCGCTCGAAGTTCTCCTCCCTGTGCCCGAACCACGTTCGAAGCTCCGGGCTCGGCGCGGCGTCCTTCAGCCATTCGTCGAGCCGCGCGCTCTGCTTCGAGACGCCCCTCGGCCACAGCCGGTCGACCAGCACGCGCCGCCCGTCCCCTTCCGCCGCGGGCTCGTAGATTCGCTTGATTTCGATGCGCATGTCCCGCACCTCCTTCCTCTGCAATGTATATACCCCGACCGGCTTGCCGCGAAATCCGGTTTCTGGTACAATGCACCCGGGGGGACGTTATGCCGTTGCCCGTGCTCGGCGCAAAGCTGCTGATTCCGCAGACCGCGGATCGGCATGTCGAGCGAACCCTTTTGCGGGAGAGATTGCTCCGGGGCCTTGCCCGCGGGCGTGCCGCTCGGCGAGGGCGCGTCCGCGATGGCGTCCGCCCCCAGCTTCCGCGCGGCGCCGCTCGCGGAGATGCTCGAGGCCGTGGGCGCGTTCGGGCGCGATCTGGCGCTGGTTCTGGACGACTACCACGCGATCCGCGACCCGCAGGTCGACGAAGCGGTGCGCGCGCTCATCGAAAATCAGCCGTTCAACCTGCATCTGGCCGCCGCGACGCGCTCCACGGTGCTCGAGGGCCTCGTCTCGGCGTGCATACTCGCCGCGCTGGCCGTCCGGCTCGGCGCGCGGGATGCAAGGGAGAGCAAAAATAATCGGGGAGGTTCACCCTCCCCGGTCTTCCGGCACCGCGACGCCGCATATCTCCAGCGCATCTCGCACCCCCATGTCGATCTCCTCGCGCGAAAAGCCGACCTCGGCGAGCCGCTCGTCCGGCATCTCGCTCAACCTGTAGTAGAAGTCGAGCGCGACGCGGACGCCCCCGTCGACGCCGCTCTCGAGCTGCTCGAACAGCAGGTTCTCCGCCTCGTCGATCCTGTTTTTCCCGAGCAGGTCGATCAGCCGGTCGTGAAGCAGGTCGCCCTGTGTCGGGCTCTCGGCGTCCTGCTTCTCGTAGAGCGGGATCGACTTTCCGAAGATCAGCATCGACATGAGCTGCACCATCGACTTGATCTGGCGCATGATGTAGTCGTTCTCAAACATCGCCTCGCCCCCTTCGCCGGACGCTCCCTTGCGGACATCCTAGCATGGATGGGAAGAAAAATCAAGCGCGGCCGTCCGGAAGCCCCGCTTCCCATGCGTTTCAGGGCGAATCCGGGCCGTTTCGCGCGCTGCCCCGCACAGCCCGCGATTGTTCCATATAATGGATGAATCCATCGGGCCGCCGGCGCCCGCTTCTTTTGCGGAAACGCGGTGGAAATCGCCCGCAATCCGTGCTATACTGTCGAAAAAACGGGCGGCGGAGGGGATGGCATGCTGCACATCGCGCTGTGCGACGACGACCGGGAGGACCTCGCTCTGCTCGAGCGCGACGTGCGCGCGTTCCGGGCGGCCTACTCGCCGGAGGTCGAATTCAAGCTCTGCCGTTTCGGAAGCGGCGCGGACCTTCTGGCCGCGATGGAGCGCGGGGAGCGGTTCCACATCATCCTTCTCGACGTGCTGATGCCGCTGTGCGACGGCATCGAGACCGCGCGGGAGATACGCGTGCTGGACAGGGCGGTCAAGATCATCTTCCTGACCGGCAGCGCCGAGTACGCGCTCGATTCCTACGACGTCAAGGCGTTTTCCTACCTGCTCAAGGGCGGCCCGCGCGAAAAGCTCTATGCGGTACTGCGCGAGGCGGCGCAGGAGATCGAGGGCGCGCTCGACCGGTCGATGCTCGTCAAGACCAGGACCGGCCTCGTCCGGCTGCAGTACCACTCGATCGCGTACCTGGAGGTCGTCGGAAAGACGATCACGTTCTACATGAGCACCTCGGAGCGGCACGAGATGTACGGCACGCTCTCGGAGATCGAGGAGGCGTTCCTCTCGCAGGAGCGGTTCCTGAAGCCGCACCGCTCGTACATCATCAACATGGACCACGAGGTCAACGGCCTGGAGGTCTCCATCGATGAGAAGTGTCTGCAGCTCTTGGCCTTACGCCAGCCGGCCGCCAGTGATCTGCGTTTCATCACCCTGGCACTCAAGATCGTCACCGATCTGGAGCGGATCGGCGACCAGTGCGCCAATCTGGCCAAACGGGTGCAGGAGATCAATCAGGAACCGCCGCTCAAACCCTATATCGACATCCCGCGCATGGCCCGCTGTGCCGCGCTGATGCTCAAGGAGGCCCTGGACGCCTTCGTGCGTGGCGATGTGAATCTGGCGATCAAGGTCTGTCAGGACGACCAGCAGATCGACGACCTGCATGTGCAGATCCAGCGCGAACTGCTCTCCTATATGCTGGAGGATCCGGCCACCATCTCCCGGGCCCTGAACCTGACCTACATCTCCAAGTACCTGGAGCGGATCGGCGACCATGCCACCAACATCGCCGAGATGGTGATCTTCATGGTCCGG